>JBOGSL010000001.1:0-3197 GCA_050695395.1 Chloroflexota bacterium
GGGCGCGCCGGTGCTGCGCCAAAAAGCGAAGAAAATACGCAGGGTGGACGATTCGATCCAGCGGCTCGTCGACGATCTGATCGATACGGTGCTGGACGCGCCGGGAGCGGGTCTAGCCGCGCCCCAAATTGGCATACCGCTCCGCGCATTGGTCACCAACGTTGACGAGACCATGCACGTGCTGCTCAATCCCCAGGTCGTGGCCGAATCGGAGGAAGAGATCGAAGCCGACGAGGCCTGCCTCAGCATTCCCGGCTGGACCGGACCCGTAATGCGAAAGGAGCGAGTGACTGTCCGCGGTCTGAACGAAAAGGGGAAGTCCGTCAAGCTCAAGGTGGAGGAGTGGGAGGCCCGCGTCTTTCAGCACGAGATCGATCACCTGGACGGCATCCTCTACATTGACAAAGTGACCGATCCCGAGCGGCTGCGAAAGGTCGAGCGAGAAGAAGAGATTCTGGATGAAGCTCAGGAGGAGACCGTCCCAGTCTCCGGGTAAATCGCCATGAGCAAGGGACCGGAAGCCGAAGGACCGGGTATGTATCTCACGTCAGACATGGTGGCACGTGAGATCGGTGCTACGCCGGATCAGGTAGAGGCCGCCATTCAGGCTCTCCACATCCCTAACAAAGAGGGGCAAATCGAGCACGCTCACGTTCAGCAAGTCAAGCAGTACCTGAGCCGGCAGCACTAACGTCCCCGGCCGGGATGGTCCCTCGGATTACGCGCTTCATGCCATGCAATGCCAGGACACGGCCAAAGAACGCTGTCCTTTTAACGCTCGGGAGGCTGACAACCGCGGCCATCTTCGAGAACAACTTCCTACGCTTCGCTCGGAACCTCCAGGATTGACAACGCGTTTCCATCGAGATCAATCACGACGGATTTGCGGCCGGCTCCCGGGATGTCTTCTATTGCACGCGCCGCGATGCCACGACGCGCGACCTCCGCGAGAGTGCGATCGAGATCGTCGACCACCAGCGCGATTACACCACGACCGGCCCGTTCCGGGTCCGCCACCAGGTACAGTGACGCGGTCTCGGCGACCTGCCAGACGGCTTCAGCATCGTTCGGCAAGAACGTGGGCGGTCGCCCGAGAAGCCGTTCGTACCAGGCCGCGGCTTCGTCGCGATTCGCGACCGCCAGGCCCGCGAAGGCGTAGGTGACGTCCATCGGTCTGTCTCCTTTCGCCATTACACGGCTATCCTCGCCGACTTTGAACGGCGACTACGTGGCCGCCGACCGGTCCTCTCGCTCGACGCTCAGCACCTGCTCACGCGCCCGATCCTCTCGAACCGAGAGCAGAAATACAACATCCAGCACCATCATCGCCGCCAGCATAGCGAAGATGCTGCGGTAGCCAAAATGGTCGATCAGCAACCCGGTGATACCGACGCTTACCGGAACGGCAACTGCGGAGAAGGCGCTTTGCAAGCCGGTGAAGACTCCGATCCTCCCGGCCGGGACGAGGACAGCCAGATACGGATAGGTCAGAACCGTCGTGGCGGCGAATCCACAACCGGCTAGCACTGCGAGCGGGAACAGCAGGCTGTAGCTGGAAACAATCAGGCCGAGAACCGCAGCTGCGATCAACAGCATAGTGCCCACCACGATCATTCGGCGCGTGCCGAAGCTCCCTGCGAGTCGCCCGAATGGATAGGCGAAGACGGCGCTCGAGAGGATGAGCACCACATAGATGACGAGCGACTGTGACGTGGTCGCGTGGACTATCTTCCCGGGAAAGATGGTGATGAAAGGGAGGATGGCATTGAGCCCGGACCACAGAAAAAACACGCTCACCAGAAGCTTGAACGCTTCGCTGAACGTGCGCATCTCTCGCACGTAGCGGCGCCATGGGATGCGCTCCTCAACCTCAGCCAGAGTCTGACTTCGCCGCGGCTCATGGACGCCGAAGAAGACGAACGCGAAGCTGATGGCGATGATCGCGGCGGCGACCACGAATACCGCGTCGGGAATCCCGTGGCGCTTCAGTGCTGCAATACTCGCGTAGGCGACAAGTACCACCTGGCCGAGCAAACTGGCGATCGAGATCACAGCATTGAAGATGGGACGGGCGCGAGGCGGCGTGATGTCGATCATCATCGCCTGGTATGGATCGAGCGCCACGTTCCAGGCAATCGAGAAGATGATGATGTCGGCGGCGAGCAGCGGGAGCGTCGCCGCGCCGGCACTACTGCCGATGACCGGAACCAGCACGAGCAAAACGGCCGTGACCGGAATCCCGGCCAGGATGAAAGGACGGCGACGCCCGAGCCGGCCGACGGTCCGATCGCTCAGCCGGCCAACCAGCGGTTGGATGATGACGCCTTCGATCGTCCGGGTGTTGGAAAGGTAGCCGATGATGAAAGGATTGCCGGTGAAGCCGCTGATGAACAGGCTCAGGATGGCGTTATTGAAGCCGTTGTAGGCGCCCCAACCGACGGCGCCGGTGGTGTAGAGGGCGCGCTGCGAGAGGTTGGGGCGCTCCGCGTCCAGGTTGTCGACAGACTCCACGATGCCCTTACGATAAACGCACCGGCGTGCCCTTGCTCAGGCTTTTGGATTTGGTCGCCTTCCCCGCACGTACATCATTCGATTCGGCTGACCTGAAGGGGCACGTTTAGGGGTCGGCTCTAACGACGAGCAGACGATCATCGGTTGAGCGGGCAATCAGATCCGATGTACGTACAAGCCCAGACTATGCGCCTGCCCCAATGCGGATTTGCAACCCTACTCTCAGCACTCGAATACCGACCAGCAGATGTCGTTCCGTAGCCGCTGGTCGTCGAGCACGAGCTCGCGAATCGCATCCGGGAGCCGGCTGCGCTGCCAGCGGCACTCGAGTCGCCCCGCGCTCTCGCCCTCTCCTTGCGGCGCGGCGGCACGCGCCGCCTTGATCGCGTAGGCGGCCGCCCCGAGATCGTGCGCCGCGACATGCGCGACGGCGGCGGCCTGGCCGGCGGCATACGCGGCATGCCGCGCTGCCCCGCTCAGATCCCTGGCCGCGCCCATTGCGTGGCCCGCGGACGTGCGAGCCTGGGTCATCGTAATCTCGCCACGCGTCCAGGCACGAGCCTGCTCGATCGCCTGACGCGGTCGCGGGTCCTCGGGGCAAGCCGACTCGAAGTGGCCAAGGACGTGCTCCGCGCACAACGCGGCCCACAGGGCAAGGAGGTGGTGATCCAAGTCGGTGAGGGTCC
>JBOGSL010000002.1:0-11258 GCA_050695395.1 Chloroflexota bacterium
CCCCGCAGCCACTGCGACGACGATGAACAGTAACCGCCGGCGGAGCTCCTGCAGGTGCTCCACAAACGTCATGTACTTGGGGTCCGGCACGCGCCGGAGGCGCGGCGCTCGCTCAGCCGTCACGAGAGTTGCTGCCCGTCAAACCGGCGGCGGGAAAGATCTGGAGGAGCGGCCGCTCGTGCATTCGGCGGCGAGTTGATCGCCGCCGGCAGGCGCGGCGAGGCCATGGCATCCCCGCTAGGTGTTGTGGCTGACCTCTCGGTCCGCCTCCTGGCGAACATCTTCCGGAGGAGTGCGCGGCGCGGCAACGGTCTCGTTCTCCACATGGTCGACCACCGGAGATTCGTTACGGAGACTATCGGGCAGTTCGGCGGTTCCCCGCTTGAATTCACGGATTCCCTTTCCAAGTGAGCTGCCAATCTCCGGAAGTCGTTTCGGGCCGAAGACAACCAAGGCAATGAGCAGCACGATCACGAGCTCCGGCCAATGGGTAATCAACGATCTTCTCCTAGTACGTTCGTACCCCGAGTATAGATCAGTCGATTAGGCCGCGTCTCCCGCGTGCTCTTTGATGTACTCGATCGCATCGCCCACGGTTTGAATCTTCTCGGCCTCTTCCTCGGATATCTCGATGTTGAACTCCTCTTCCAGAGACATGATCAACTCGACGAGATCGAGTGAATCGGCGTTGAGGTCTTCCTCAAAGGAGGCAGCCGGAGTAACCTGACCTTCGTCAACACCCAGCTGCTCTGAAATGATGTGCCGGACACGCTCCTCGACGGAATCCTGATTCACGTTTCCCTCCAGCTCTTATTCTTTGGTCGCCTCGCCAGATAGTTTCCCCGCTATAGTACCCAGAACGCCGTTTACGAAGCTGCCGGAACTCTCTCCACCGTAGGTCTTTGCCAGATCAACGGCTTCGTTGATGATGACCGGAACGGGCTCGTTCCCGTGCAGCATCTCATACACGGCGATTTCTAGGGCCACCCGATCCGTAACAGAGATTTGGTCGACGGGGAATGCCGGAGCTTCTCGCGAGATGCGTTTGTCGAGGTCGGGCCGGGTATCCAGCACACCGTTGGCAAGCTGAATCGCGAACTCCGCCGAGGAGACGCGTAGCTTCTCGCCATACTCATCCTGCACAGCCTCTATCCGTTGGTCGAGCGCATCGTCAATCGTCCGGTCGGGCCGAGATTCCAACTCGAACAGAATCTGAAGGGCGAGGATGCGGGCAAGCCGGCGTTGACTGGTCATGAGGCGTCCGAGGGCACGTAGTCGGTGTAGGTGTGACCGGCCTGAAACTCTTCGTCCGCCAGAACGCTTCGGATGTAAGGGAGCGTGGACTCGACTCCGGTGATAAGGGTTTCCTGGAGAGCGCGGCGCATGCGGGCGATGGCCTCGGCCCGCGTCGATCCGTACGCCATGATCTTTCCGAGGAGAGAATCGTAATGGGCCGGAACGCTGTAGCCGGCGTAGATGTGACTATCGACGCGGATGCCCGGCCCGCCGGGTAGCACCAGCTCGCGGATGGTGCCCGTGACCGGCTGGAAGTCGCGACCGCGTTCGGCGTTGATGCGGCATTCGATGGCATGTCCCCGCACCTTCGCGTTGAGCGCCTCGGCTGAGAGGGGCTCTCCCGCGGCCACCCGGATCTGCTCCTTGACAATATCCACCCCGGTGACCAGCTCGGTCACGCCGTGCTCCACCTGAATGCGGCTATTCATCTCGATGAAATACGTGGAACCCTCGTCATCCACAAGAAACTCAAGCGTACCGGCGCTAACGTAGCCCAGCGCCTGGGCGCCGCGGACGGCGATCTCGCCGAGATGCTTTCGAGTGTCCTCGTCGAGACAGCCGGCAGGTGCCTCCTCGATCAACTTCTGATGACGGCGCTGGATAGAGCATTCGCGCTCCCCAAGCTGAATAACGTTCCCCTGGGTATCACCCAACACCTGCACCTCAATGTGCCGGCACCGCTGGAGGTACCGCTCGAGGTACAGATCGTCGCTATCAAAGGAGGCGCGAGCCTCGCTGCGAGCGAGGTTGAAGCCGCCGGTGAGAGCCTGACGGTCCTGCACGAGGCGCATGCCGCGGCCGCCGCCACCCAGAGACGGTTTCAGCATGACGGGGTAGCCGACCCGGGCGGCCGCCAGGAGAGCCTCGTCGAGCGAGCCCACCGGATTTTCGGTGCCGGGGAGCACCGGAATCCCGGCCTCTTGCATAAAGCGCCGAGCTGCGGCCTTGTCGCCCGTTTGGGCGATCGCCTCGGGGGTCGGGCCGATGAACTTGAGCTTGTATTGCTGGCAAATCTCGGCAAAGTAGCGATCCTCGGCCAAAAATCCGTAGCCGGGATGAACCGCGTCACAGCCGGAGATGACGGCAGCGCTGATGATATTCGGGATGGAGAGATAGCTCTTGCTGCTCGGACCCGGACCGATGCAGATAGCCTCATCGGCCATGCGAACCGGCAACGAGTTCCGGTCCGCCTCCGAGTAGACCACGACAGAGGCAAGGCCCAGGTCTCGACAGGCGCGCATGACGCGCATGGCAATCTCGCCTCGATTAGCGATAAGGACTTTCGAAATCACTTAGATCATGACCATTCCGCCGTCGACCCTGATCACCTGGCCAGTTACGTACGCCGCTTCCTCTCCGGCGAGGTACGCCACCGCCGCGGCAACATCTTCGGGTCTCCCGGCGCGTTCCTGCGGGATCTGGCTCAGCATCCACTCGCGAGCCTCGGCGGGCAGGGCACCAGTCATATCGGTCTGGATGAGCCCGGGTGCGACAGCGTTAGCTGTAATGCCTCGCGTCGCTACCTCGCGCGCTACGCTCTTGGTCAAGCCAATTAGCCCGGCCTTGGCCGCGGCATAGCTCGCCTGGCCCGCATTCCCGGTGTACGCGACGACCGACGCCACGTTGATGATGCGGCCCCAACGCTGACGCATCATCGGCCGGAGCGCGGCCTTGCTGGTGAGAAATGCAGCCTTGAGATCCGTGTCCATCACTCGGTCCCAATCCTCCAAGCTCAAACGAACGGTCAGGGCGTCGGCAGAGACACCGGCGTTGTTGACAAGAATCTGCAAACCACCGAGCTGCGAGAGGGCCGTTGCCACGATAGCGGCAGCCACCGTTGCGTCGCCGACGTCGCCTTCCAGGATGATCGCCTGCCCGCCGGCATCCTCGATCGATTGGCGCGTCTCCTCCGCCGCTTCCCGGTTGTGACGGTAGTTGATGGCTACGGTCGAGCCCTCGCAAGCCAAACGGCAGGCGATTGCTCGGCCGATGCCCCGGGACCCGCCGGTTACCAGGGCTGCCTTCCCGCTCAACCGTCCCATCGTGCTCCTGTGTGCCTATTCTGCGTTCGGAGTTATCTTCTCCGGCACGACCTCGCGGCCGCCGTAGTAGCCGCAGTTGGGACAGACATGGTGGGCCAGCGTGGCTCGCCGGCAGTGCGAACAGAGGACGATAGCGCCCGTCTTGAGTTTGTGATGAGCCCGCCGTAGGCCTCGCTTGGAGCTCGTGGATCGTTGCTTTGGATGTGCGGTCATGGTTTCTCCTCGGTTCCAGTATCTGGTTGGCTGAGCAAAGTTTGGAGCACCGCGAGCGGCGAGTCCTGTGGTTCCGGCTCGCAGTCGCATGTTTGTTGGTTGAGGTTGACTCCGCAGGTCGGGCAGAGACCCTTGCAGGCCTCGTCGCACACGGGGATGAGGTCGATGGCCAGCAAGAATTGTTGCCGCAGCGGCTCGCGTAAGTCGATCGTATGATTCGAGCTAATGGGGAACGACCCCTCCAGGCGAGGAACCCGCGAGGGCAGGCCGCTGGAGATGTCGATGCTGGGCTGGAACTCCTCTTCGAAGGAAATCGCAACGGTAAGCTCGAAAGCTTCGAGACAGCGGGAGCAGGTGAGGTCGAGCGTCGCGGCCGCTTCACCCCTGGCGAGGACGCCGAAGTTGGTAAGCGTGAGCCGGACTTCGCCATGAATGTCCCTGGCCGCGGTGCCGTCCAGGTCCAGGGGGCTGTCTGCCTGAAACTCGAGTGACCGAGCCTCGCCGACGCCGCCCTTCAAAAGTTGAGAGATATTGAATTGCAAAGGCATAGGACGTCTCGTCTCTACCGGATCGAAGGCGACGATCGCTGCTACTCTTCGTCTTCGTCGATGTGGCCGGCGGGAACCTGGTTATTCATGGCCGAAAGCGCGTTGTGGACTCCGCCGCTAATTCGTTGCAGCTCGTGCTCCAGCCGTTCAAGCATCTCAAAGGCGTAGTCGTCGGCGCCCCGGTGAATTTCGTCTGCCTCTCGTCGAGCCTCCTCGACGATCTCGCGACCTCGCTCATCGGCCTGGCGGTGAATGGAATCCTCGGCCACCATGCGATCTGAGCGCTCCTGCGCCTGAGAGACAATGCGGCCACCCTCGGTCTGCGCCTGGGCAAGGATCTTCTCGCGCTCTTGATTAACCCGCCGCGCCTGCTTGATCTCATCGGGAATCGTGGTGCGCATCAGATCCAGCACATCCAGAACTTCCTGCTCGTCAACGCAGACCTTGCCCGTCATCGGCGCTCGCCAGCCACTATTGATGACCGCCTCGAGCCGGTCCACCAGCATTAGAATGTCTATTTTTCCACCCCTACTGGAGCCGCCGCTGCCGGGAAGCGCTCTCGCAGGCGAACCAACACCGCTTCGGGCACCATCCAGCTCACGTCTCCGCCGTACTCCGCTATCTCTTTAACAATGCTAGAGCTAAGGAAGCTGTACTCCATACTGGCAAACATGCACATAACCTCCAGGCTCGGTAACATTTTATGATTCAAGGTCGCTTGCTGGTATTCCGACTCAAAGTCGGACACCGCCCTCAGTCCGCGGATGAGCACATTCGCTCCCAATTTTCTGACAAGATCAACCGTCAGGCCATCATACTTGACAACCTCAATATTCTCAGCGCCCGACAGCGAATCTCGCACCATCGCCAGCCGGACATCAATAGGGAAAAGGACGTTCTTCTTCGGGTGGGCGTGCACCGCGACGATCAACCGATCGAACAGCCGGGCAGCCCGAGTGGCAATGTCGACATGACCGCACGTTATGGGATCAAAGCTGGCAGGCAGCACCGCTGTGGTCACGCCCTCGTGTCCTCCTGTGAGACGAAGATAGAAACCGCGGTATCGCCGTACACCTTGTCGCGCTCGAGACCCAGGCGCGCGTAGCTGTTATCGACGGCGAGGCGCGAACTGTGCTCGAAAACCACCGCCGTCTCATCTCCCACCAGGGGGCTTTCGCCAAGCCTGCTCATTATACGGGCTACATCGGCATAGGCATAGGGCGGGTCCAGCAGGATCAGGTCAAACACGCCGTAGGGCTCGCTGAGCGCTCGCTCTACCGGCTGACAGACAAGGCGTGCCCCATCCGTCAGTCCGGTTGCCTCGAGATTGGCGCGGATCACGCGACAAGCAGCAGACGATCTCTCAACGAAGATTGCCTCGGAGGCGCCGCGGCTGAGCGCTTCGATTCCGAGGGCGCCGGTTCCGGCGAAGAGATCGAGGACCCGCTCCCCGCCCAGATCGTTGCCGATCATGTCGAAGATGGCCTCGCGCACCTTGTCCGAGGTCGGTCTCGTCTCACGGCCTTTCGGCCCGAGCAGATGGCGACCCCTCGCTATGCCGCCAACGACTCGCATGCTGCGTCAATCCTCATCCGGCGACTCTCCAGGGCGATGTAACTCGGAACGGCGTGGTATCGGGCGCGTCTGCCGCTCGCCAGGGCATTGCATCGTTCCGGCATAGCGCTAATCGCGGACGGAAGGATCGAGGGTGGAAGACCAGAAGTCCGCCACCGCCGCGCGCAACGGTTGATGCTGGGGATGGGAAAGATCCGGGTCGCTCTCCAGGATCCGGGAGGCTACCTTGCGACTCAATTCAAGGGTGCGCAGGTCGCTCAGCCGGCCCACCCGTAGCTCCGGAAACCCGCTCTGGTGGGTTCCCCAGAACTGTCCGGGGCCTCGCAGCTTCAGATCTACTTCCGCCAGATCGAAGCCGTTGGTCGAGGCCTCCAGAGCCTGCAGCCGCTTGCCCGCCGCATCTCCCTCGGCGTTGCTTACCAGCAGACACCAGCCCTGATCGCCTCGCCGTCCCACTCGGCCGCGGAACTGGTGCAGCTGTGCCAGCCCGAATCGATGCGCGTCTCGAACCACGATCACCGTCGCGGCCGGGATGTCGATACCCACCTCGACGACCGACGTCGCGACCAAGATCTGGCACTCGCCGTCTCGAAATGCCCGCAACGCGGCTTCTTTATCGGCCGGCTTCATCCGCCCGTGGAGCAGCCCGATCTTCTCGTCCGGAAAGGTGAACTTCTGAAGCGACTGATGCTCCGCCAGGACAGAGCTCATGTCCTCGTCGACGGATTCTTCGATCACCGGGCAGATCACAAACGCCTGATTTCCGGCCTCGATTTCGCGTCGGACCACGGCGTACGCCTCGACGGCCGATCGAACCCAGGACGTGTGCACCGGCAAACGGCCCGGCGGCATCTGATCGATCAGGCTGATGTCCAGATCGCCGTAGAGGGTCATGGCGAGCGTGCGGGGAATCGGTGTTGCCGTCATGGTGAGCAGGTGGGGCGCCATTCCCTTGCGTTGAAGGACGGCTCGCTGCTCAACGCCAAATCGGTGCTGCTCGTCCACGATCGCCAGCCCCAGCGACGCAAACTCAACGCTTTCCTGAATCAAGGCATGGGTCCCGACGACTATCTGCGGCGAGCCCCGGCTCAGCCACTCGTTCAAGTCACGGCGCTGCGGGGCCGGCGTGCTGCCGACCAGAAGCGTGCAGGTGATGTCCAGCGGACCAAGCAGCTCGCTCAGCGTCCGGTGGTGCTGCTCGGCCAGGATTTCGGTGGGCGCCATGAGGGCCGCCTGCTTTCCCGCTCGGACCATCTGCAGCAGGGCAGCCGCCGCCACGACCGTCTTGCCGGAGCCGACGTCGCCCTGCACGAGGCGGTTCATCGGAATATCCCGCTCTATGTCGTGAAGTATCTCGCCGATAACTCGCTGCTGCGCTTCGGTCAGGGAGAAGGGCAGCCCGCTTTCCAGTTCGGCCGACAAGCGTTGGTCCACTTGGATTCCCGTTCCCGGGACGGGCTTCTGCTGCTCTCGCTTCCGAGCCAGCAAGCCCATCTGAATCAGAAAGAGCTCGTCGAAAGCCAAACGGTGCTGAGCTTGGTCGCGCTCGCCGAGGTCATCTGGAAAGTGGTACCGGCTCACTGCCTGCGGCAACGCCATCAGGTCGAACTGTTCGACGATGGCACCGGGCAAGTAGTCCTCGATAGAGCCGGCGTACTCATCGACCAGCCGTCGCATGAAGCCGCGAAGCGATCGCTGGGCAAGGCCGCCGCCGAGCGGATAGATCGGTACCACCCGATCGGCGTGGGTGAGCGTGCCTCCTTCGTCGAGCCGTTCATGATCCCGCGGCTTGAAGTACAGCCGGCCCTCGAACATCTCTGCTTCGCCCGAGATCGCCACGCGCGAGCCGACCGGCATCTGCTTGCCGATATACGGCTGGTTGAACCAGCGAACCGCGACCGAGCCGGCGCCGGTCTCAATCATCAAGGTCGTGATCTTGATTTTGCGGCGGGTATTGGTGGAATGGACGGAGCGCACAATTCCGAGCAGAGTGGTCATCTCACCCGGTCGGATTGCTCCGGCGGAACCCGCGCTTCGGTAATCGTAGTGAAGCCGGGGGAAGTAGTACAGGGCCTCACGTATGGTCTCGACTCCCTGCTTCCGAAGCGCCTGGGACATGGGTTTGCGCATACCGGGCGCATCTTCAATCGCGCGAGCAAGATCGGCGGGCGCATGCAACGGGGCAGCAAGCGGCGATCGTGGGGCTGGGAGCGGCGGCTCCGTCTGTTGCCCAAGAGGCGGCAGGCTCGGTGCGGCGCTCTCGAGCGAGCGCATGGCGGCTTCGATCGCGGCAGCCCGCTCCGACGCGCTGGCGCTCTGATACGCCTCGAGCAAAGGGAGCAGGTCGCGCAGTTCCCCCGCGCCCCGACCTACCTGCTGGCGGACGAAACGCTCCAGCCCACCTGCCGCCGCCCGATTCCGATACCCTTGCCGGCGCTCGAGGGACAGAACGCGGCGCATGAGGTCTCTCGCATCCGAGACCACCATTTCGCTCAGGCGCTGTGGCGGCGTGCTGCCGGAATCACCTGCGCCAGAACGTGCAACGTGTACTCGATATCGCCGGTCGACACTTCAGAGCTTGTAACGGCACGGACGTGGTGACTGATGGCATCGAGCTTGACACCCCGATCGCCGGCCGCCTGGTTGAAGCGAGGCAGGTCGACCGAGGGATCCAGCTCGAAGAAGAGAATGTTGCTCTCAACTTCGGCGGGATCAAGAGACACGCCCGGAATCTCAGCGAGACCCTCGGCCAGCAGGCGGGCATTGCGATGATCGTCGGCAAGGCGGTCGATGTGATCGTCCAGCGCGACCAGCCCCGCTGCTGCGAGGATGCCGGCCTGGCGCATGCCGCCTCCCAACATCTTCCGCCATCGACGGGCACGGCCGATGAAGTCTTCCGAGCCGCACAGGAGCGAGCCCACCGGGGCGCCCAGACCCTTGGAAAGACAGAACGTGACGGAATCGGCCGGGTCGGTGAGATCGGTCACCGGAACGCCCAGGGCCACCGAGGCGTTGAAGATACGAGCGCCGTCGATATGCAGGGGGATGCCGTGCTGGTGCGCGATGTTGCCGATGCGCCGCACGTAATCGACGGCCAAAGGGTGGCCGCCGCAGTGATTGTGGGTGTTCTCTAAAGCGATACAGCCCGTCGGCGGCTCGTGGATGTCCTCGCTTCGTATCCCGGCCACGACGTCGTCCGGGTCAAGCGTCCCGTTCGGCCGGTTGCGTAGCTGACGAAGCTGCAACCCGCCGACGGTCGCCGCGCCCGCTGCCTCGGCCTCGAATATGTGCGACCGATCACCGACGATAACCTCGTTCCCGAGACGGGTGTGGGACAGCAGGGCCGAGAGGTTACCCTGCGAGCCACTCGTTACGAAGAGAGCATCCTCTTTTCCGGTGAGCTCGGCTGCGCGCTCTTCCAGACGGTGAACGGTCGGGTCCTCGTTCCAGACGTCGTCGCCGACCTCGGCTTCGTACATTGCCCGACGCATGGCCTCGGTCGGTCGGGTGAAGGTATCGCTACGAAGCTCGACTACCCGGTCGGTCATACCTGCTCGAAGGTGACCCGTTGAAGGTGGCCGTTGATGTCGAGCAGGGCGATCGTGCCGGGCGTGCCGGTGTGATCCTGATCGGTGGGGCTCCCAGGATTTATGAAAGGAACGCCGTGAAGCACGTCAAAGAAGGGGTGATGCGTCTGGCCGAAGACCACGCAGTCCACAGTTTCTCCGAACACATCTTCCGGCTTGCGAGCGTGAGCCACAAATTCGCCCAGCGCGCCGATGTCGTGGGCGATCCCTACGCGATATCCGTTGAGGTTCTCGACCCGAGTATCGGGCAAGGCGGCCAGATCAAGCTCGAAGTTGTTTCCGCGGACAGCGAGCACCTGGCGGTTTCCGTCTCCAAGGCTCTCCAGCACGTGTTCGCATTTCAGATCACCGGCGTGGATGACAACATCAACATCGTCCAGTAGCTCTAGAACGTGCGAAGGGACCGCTTCCGATCCCTTCCAGTGAGTGTCGGCAAGGACTGCAACTCGCATGCCCATCTCCTCCGATCGACCCTTGACTCTGAGTGACACATTGTACACCCCCAAAATGGCCGAAACCGGCTGTGCCACAATGTCCCAATGGAGGTCTGCATCGCCCCCCGGACCGGCTTGGTGCTGCGGAATCCGTTGATTTCCGCCTCAGGGACAATGGGCTATGAGACTGAGCCGAGAGGCGGAATCCGCGGTGCCCATTTTGGCGCCGTCGTTTGTAAAGGAACGACCCTCCTGCCTCGCCGCGGAAACCCTCCCCCGCGGCTGCTGGCGACATTCGGCGGCACACTCAATTTCATCGGCCTGGCCAACATCGGGGTAGAGGCTTTGATCGCTCGCATGGCTCCGATGTGGGCACGGTGGGATACGCCGGTGCTGGTGAACGTGAGCGGCGCTTCGATCGACGAGTACCGCTGGCTGGCGCTCCGTCTTGACGGGGTATCCGGCATAGCTGGCGTCGAGCTCAACATCTCCTGCCCGAACGTGGAGCGTGGCATCGAGTTCGGAGTGGACCCCGATCTGGCTGGCGCGGTTACTCGGGCGGTCCGCGAGGAGACGGGTCTGCCGCTGATAGTGAAGCTGTCTCCGAATGTGACCGACATCCGGCCGGTCGCTCGGGCCGTTGAAGAGGCAGGCTCGGACGCGATCAGTCTGATCAACACGGTATCCGGCACGAGCGTGGACGCGCGGACGGCGACGTCTGTTTCCGGAGGTCTGTCCGGGCCGGCCGTCAAGCCCGTGTCGCTTCGGATGGTCGAGCAGGTTGCCCGTGAAGTGTCGATACCGGTAATCGGCATCGGCGGCATCTCGTCGGCGAAGGATGTGATCGAGTTCTTGCTGGCGGGAGCGACGGCCGTGGAGATTGGGACCGCGTTGCTGGCCGATCCGGGCTGTTACCAGCACATACTGGCGGATCTAACCCGGTGGATGCGACGCAATCATGTATCGGATTGGAGCCAGATTGTCGGGAGGCCGCGGACGCCAAATGCAGAGATTCGCGAGATGGCACGAGAGGTCTAGGCCAGGTCGACCGGCGGCGGCGGCGTGCGCTCCCGCCCCTACGACGCCCTGCCCCTACGGCACCACTCCGCGAGGCTACAAGACAAGGCAAGCGGCCCAGGTACCGGGCTCGCTGAAAGAAAAACCGGCGGGAACATTCCCGCCGGTTCGCTATGTGGTGGAGATGGGGGCGAATCGAACGCCCCGTCCAAGAAGCCGGTGACAAACACATCTACGAGCGTAGTCGCTACTTTCATCTCACCGGCAGGGCCTCTAGCGACAAAGTCGCTGCCGGCTAGCTCATAGTCTTAAGCTGCTCCTATGAGCTCTCGGAGCAACCGCACGGCCGACTTTTTGGCGCCCTCACAAGCCCGTCGGCGATGGGCCCGTGGAACGTCGTTGCTACTTAAGCAGCGAGTGCGTAATTGTTGTCGGCAGTTATGCCTGTGCCAGTTGTTTAACGAGGCGTGTACTGGCACCTCGACTCGCGATGTCTGCTCCAGTCTCCCTGTCGAAACCTGGCATCCCCATGCGCCTGTAGTGTAC
>JBOGSL010000003.1:0-3940 GCA_050695395.1 Chloroflexota bacterium
CGAGGAGCCCGGCAGCTCATCGCCCACCACGCCAGTGACACCAGGATTCACCTCGGTCAGACGAGAGCGATGATAATCTACGTTCGCTCCGACCTCGATGACCTTGGTCAACCGCGAAGTAACCTGAAGGTCGACTCCGTGGATCCAGGCGCGGCCAGCGTTGTTCGTAAAATTCAGACCCGAGGGCGACTGCTGGTTGAGCTGGATATTGCGCCAATCGATGTCGTACGCGTCGCCATTCAGGGTCGTATGGCCGAATACCGTCGTCTTCATGCCCATCTCGTAGTTCCACAGGTGATCCGGCCCGTAGAACGTCGGGATAGGCGCTCCGGTGACTGGGTCGGTCCCATTGTTGAGGTTTCCCTCACCGCTGCGAAAGCCTTCGGATACCTGAAGGTAGTACATCAGCTCGCCGGTGGGCTTGTAACTAAGCACGAACTTCGGCGTGACGCCGGAATAAGTCGCGGAGTTGTGCAACGCACCCGGGCCGCCATCGAAATAGTAGGCGCCATAATCGTCAGTGATCGCAACCGAGTCGTGAAACACGCGGGCGCCGACGGTGGCCGAGACTTTTGGCGCGAAATCGTAGGATAGCTCGCCGTAGAGCGCCTCCTCGTTGACATACCCCGTATAGGTATCGTTCAGGATGGTGTCGCTGGGATAACCGATCGAGCTAAACTCGGCCCCAGCCCCCAGCTGGCTGCTGATCTCCCGCTCATCAATATCGTACTTTTGCAGGTAGACACCACCCAGCCAGCGGAAAGCTTGCTGCCCCGGCGAGGCAAAGCGGAACTCCTGAACGAGGTTCCGAGTGTGGCCGAAGACGACGTCGATCGCCGGCGTGGTAAGCCCCGTTACCTGGGACGCGAGACCGGTTATATCCGACTGTTGCGTCGGATCCCGATGCAGGTAGCTCGTCGAGGAAGTAAATGTGAAGTCATCGCCGCTGTAAACCGCGTCGATATTGACGATATTGAGAACTTCAGGGCTGCGATCGATCACTCCGGAGGAGAAGACGTAGCTTTTGGTTCCGTACAGCGTATAGGGAGACGCGTCCGGACGATCCGACTCGTACGCATAAGTTCCCAATATGGACAGGCGCGAAGATACCTGCCACTTCAATTCCGCGCGGATAGCCGAGGTACGGACCGCATTGTAGCTCTTGAGCCCGAGCCCGATATTGTCAATGTAGCCACCGTCCTTTACGTAGGTCCCGACCATTCGCAAGGCCAGCTTGTCGTCGACGAGTGGAATATTGACCATTGCGTTGGTTGCATAGCTCGGATCGCCCTCCGCGGTAAACGACGTGGTTCCCTCGACGTCGACATCGAACTGCCGCAACTGCGGCTTATTGGAGATCACCCGGATGGCCCCGCCGAGCGCACCCGCGCCGAACAGCGTCCCCTGCGGGCCAAGAAGCACCTCGACACGGCTCACGTCGAAGAGCTGGAAGGAAGGCGTCAGCTCACTCAGATACGGGTCGCTGACCGGCACCTCGTCGAAGTAGAGCGCCGTCGGCGACTGCAGACTGGACACTTGGCTTGTCGTATTGACGCCGCGTATGGTGAACACCTGCTCGGTGGGAGACATCTCCCCGAAAGACAGCCCGGGCGCGGACGCGGCGATGTCCGAAAGAGTCTGGGCGCCGGTATCCCGCACCATGGCCTGGGTGATGGGTACGATTCCGCCCGCTACCTGCTGCAGGCTTTGCGCACGCCGCGTTGCGGTGACGATTATCTCGGCTAGACCCGTCATGGTAGAAGCGTCCTGAGGCACCGACTGATCCACCTGAGCCACACGAAACGGGCCGGAAGAGCCGTTCTTCCCCTCCTTTCCCCTGGGGCGGGTCGCGGCGGATTTGCCCGCTCCAGCCGAGGACTGCGTATCCGGCGCGGAGTCGCCGATCGATCTGATCGGCACGATGGTGACGGCTGTATCGCTGAGATACCGATAAGTCAGTCCGGTTCCCCGAAGCAGCCGCTCCAGTTCCTGCTCGGGCGTGAACTCACCGACCGCGCCTTCCGTCCTCCGGTCGCCCACTACCTCTGAGTGATAGATGAGCTGCAGGTCCCGCGTCCGCGCGAATTCCGCGAGGGCGGTGCCGAGAGGTTGCGCTGGCACGCGGACGAAATGACTGATCTCCGCCCTCGCACCATTTGCCTGTGACAGCCCGACGACAGCTAGCGCGAGCACGGTAGCAACGAATCCTCGGCGCATGAACCCTCCCCCACTCCAAAAGATGAGGTTTGTAATGACCGTCATCCCGACAGATGGCGGTTTCATGCGTTACAAGAGCGAGCGAAGAGCGGTGAGGGACACCGGGCGGGCGAAATTGTCTCTGCGTGAGCGGGATAAGTGGGAAAGGGCTCGCTCATCGGCCGGCAGCTACCGTCTCGAGACGTCGATCTCGTTATCGGTATCTCGGATGACCAGAGTCGGCTGCGCCCGCAGGAATGCGACCAGGGCTGCGCTGTCGGTAGCAGAGAACTCGCCGCTCACGTGATAGCTCTCCAGGGACGGATCCCGGATTACGAGCCGTTTCTCGTGGTAGAGGTTGTACTGTGTCACTACCTCGCTCAGCGGCGCGGACGCGAAAACCAGCTTCTGCCGCGTCCACGCCGTCGCCGCCGCGACATCGGCGTGGATCGGCCGGGAAGAGCCCTGGGGCGTCAGGTCGGCCTGCTCCCCCGTCGTGATCATCACGGCGATCACATTTGCGTCCGCATGGGCGGATAGCGGCACGCTGGATAGCCGCGGCCGGTTTGGCAGCGGAGGCGAAGTCACCGGATTCGGGTCGGATCCAGAGCTGACCGCCACTTTGCCTTCTAAGACCGTTACGATCGTATCGGCGGGCCGGCGGTACACATCGAATTCCGTTCCGACGTCGGTGATCCGCGCAGGACCGCTATGCACGACGAATGGTCGTGCGGGATTCCTGCTCACCTGGAATAGAGCCTGGCCGTGGAGGAGATCGACGTCCCGTTCCGTGCGCTTGAATCGCACCCGGATCCGGGACTCCGCGTTGAGCTCGACCGTCGAGCCGTCCGCCAGAGCGACCCAGCGGGTCTCGCCGATCCCCGTCGCATACACTCCCTGATGCCAGTCGGCCCAGAGGCCCGCGCCAACCGCCGCCGTCAGAATGCCCGCCGCGAGGGCCAGGCGCATAGGCCACCGGCGCGCCGCCTGATGTCCCCGACCCGGCGAATCGGTGGCGCCTTGCGGCGCAGTGGGCACGCCGAGCGGCACCACATTGTTCTCGGACCGGGGTCGCGCGAGCAGCGCATCGATGTCCGCGGATCCGCTTTTGCTCAGCCGCGGAACATCTTCCCAGAGCGCCGAGATCTGCAGAAAGGCGCGAACGTGCTCGGGAGAGGCTCGCAACCATGCGGCAAACGCCTCTCGCGCCACCGCGCTCAAGTCCCCTTCATTCAGCTCCACGAACCAAGTGGAGGCCTCCTCGAGAATCTGCGTATTCAGTGTGGGCAAATCTCGGTGATCCATATCCTTACTCCTGCTCCTGCAGTTGCTGCTGGCAGTACGCGAGCGCTTGAGCCAGATAGCGTTTGGTCATGGTGTAAGAGACGCCGAGTCGAACGCTGATGTCCTTGAGGGGCACTCCATGGCAGCGATGGAGGACGAGGGTCGCGTAGGCGCGGGGCGAATGCCGCTCGAGCGCAAGTCCCAGGGCCTCGAAAGACTGCTCCGTTTCAATCTCAAGTGCCGGATCGGCCTCGCTCAGGCGCAGATCCCGAAATATGTCCGCGAAGCGAATCACTTCGGTTGTGGCAGTCTCCCGCAAGGCGTGCTGGTGCAGAACGTGACTCGCGACGGTATATAGGTAAGCCTGTGGGTTGCGGATGGCCTCGTGGCGCTCGATGCGCAGCAGGCGCAGGAACACTTCCTGGACCAGATCCGGAACATCCGCAGCGTTACGCAGACG
>JBOGSL010000004.1:0-2703 GCA_050695395.1 Chloroflexota bacterium
TATATTCGGTACGGAAGCCCCGCCGTCATGGCGCGAGACCCGCGGGCCGGCCGCCGCAATCGGCACATCGCCCCGTCCGAGAAGGCCGCGGCCTTATCCTGAACGTACTAGCGAAGGCAGACTGACCAATGTTTCTACAGCAAGCAATCGACGCTCGGCCGCGCCGGCCGCTGGCCTTTCTCCCGACTCCGCTTCACGCCCTGCCTCGACTCTCCGAGAGGCTGGACGTCGAAATCTGGATCAAGCGCGACGACCAGACCGGGCTCGCCCTCGGCGGCAACAAAGCCCGCAAGCTCGAGTTTCTCATTGCCGACGCGCTCGCCCAGGGTGCCGATAGCGTGATCACCACGGGCGGCTCCCAGTCCAACCACGCGCGCATGACCGCCGCGGCCTGCCGCCAGTCCGGACTAAGCTGCTACCTTGTCCTCGATCGCGGCGTTCATCCGCAGCCGCAGGGAAACCTGCTCTTGGATGAGCTCTTCGACGCACGTCCCGTTATGCTGGAAGACTCAAACCCGGCCGCCGCGATCGAAGCGATGGATGTCCTCGCCGCCAAGCTTCGCGCCCAGGGGCACACGCCCTATATCATTCCCCGCGGCGGGAGCGTCCCCACCGGCGCCACCGGGTACGCAGCCATGATGCCGGAGCTGGTCGATCAGAGCGGCGATCGCTCGCTGAAGCCCACGAAACTCTATCTCGGGACGGGAAGCGGCGGTACACATTCCGGGATCATGGCAGGGCTGGCGGCCATGGAGCTGCCCTGGCAGGTGCAAGGTATCAGCGTGAGTGCAGACCGCCAAACGCAGGAGGCGAAGGTTCTCGATCTGAGCAACCGCACGCTCGATCATCTCGGCCTCGACGCACGTGTCAAGCCCAACCAGGTTCAGGTGGATGATGACTATGCCGGCCCCGGCTACGGCATTCCCACTCCCGAGTGCATGGAGGCGATCGAGTTGCTGGCCCTGGACGAGGGCATTGTGCTCGATCCCGTCTACACCGGCAAAGCCGCGGCGGGGTTGATCGGCCACGCCCGTGCCGGCCGTTTCCGCCCCGATGATGTCGTGGTCTTTCTCCACACCGGCGGCGCCCCGGCCCTCTTCGCCTACAACCGTGAGGTGGTCGACGCGGTGTCGGCGCAGAAAGCCTGACGTCATGGGTGAAATGACCGCGCGCGTCGCCTTCGCCCTGATCCGCCACCTCTATCGTCTCTGGCGATATCACCAACTCCGCTTCCGCCTGGAGACGTTCGGCCTCTACTATCCCTCGTTGCCGTACGATGCGCCCTGGTGGCGCATCTCGCCTCCGGTTTTGCTCCTCCTGATCCGTCAGCTGCCGGAGTACGGCCGCTGGCTGATTCAGATGGAGGAGGCGTCGAAGCGGTGACGTCGCGCGAGCTGTATCAGCGTGCCCGAGCCGTGATGCCGGGAGGCGTGAGCAGCCCGGTCCGCGCGTACCAGGCGGTGGGCGGCGAACCGCCTTTCATCGAGCGCGGCGACGGTCCGTGGATCTGGGATGTTGACGGTAACCGGTACCTGGACTACGTGCTCAGCTGGGGCCCGTTGATCAACGGCCATGCCTACGCGCCGGCAGTGCGCGCCATCGAGGAGCAGGTTCCTTACGGCACGAGCTTCGGCGCCCCCACTCAAAGTGAGCTGCAACTGGCCGAGACGTTGGTGGAGGCCGTCCAGTCTCTCGAGATGGTCCGATTCGTCAGCAGCGGCACGGAAGCGGCCATGTCGGCCATCCGTCTCGCCCGCGCCGCGACCGGTCGCGATCTCATCGTGAAGTTCGCGGGCAATTACCATGGCCACAGCGATTCGTTGCTCGCCAAGGCCGGCAGCGGCGCGCTGACCCTCGGCATTCCGAGTACCCCCGGCACGCCCCCCGGCACCACACGAGACACGCTGGTCGTGGAGTACAACGATGCGCCTGGACAGGCCGAGCTCTTCGACCGTTACCAGGGACAGATCGCAGCGGTCATCGTCGAGCCGGTGGCAGGGAACATGGGTGTGGTGAAGCCCGAGCCGGATTTTCTGGACGTGCTGCGCTCCCTCCGAGCTCGTCACGCCACGCTGCTAATCGCCGACGAGGTGATCACCGGCTTTCGGCTTGCCCGCGGCGGTGCCCAGTCGGTGTACCGCCTCAGGCCCGATCTCACCACGCTCGGCAAGATCATCGGCGGGGGCTTGCCGGTTGGCGCCTACGGGGGCCGACGGGATCTGATGGAGCAAGTCGCGCCGCTTGGCCCCGTGTACCAGGCCGGCACGCTCTCCGGCAACCCACTTGCCATGCAAGCCGGCCTGGCCAATCTCCAGCCGCTCGACGATGCCCTCTACCAGCGGCTCGCTCAGCTCACCGACCGTCTCGCCTCGGGCCTTCTAGACGGCGCCAAAGAGGCCGGCGTGCCGGTGACCGTCAACGCCGTAACAGGCATGCTCACCGTTTTCTTCACGGAGCAGCCGGTGCGCGACCTACACTCCGCGCAAACGTCAGATACCGGTCGCTACGCGAACTTCTTTCAGCAGATGCTGCGAAGCGGATACTACCTTCCGCCGTCCCAGTTTGAAGCCTGGATGCTCTCTGCCGCCCACGACGAGAACCTCATCGATCAAACCATCCAGGCGGCTCGCGCTGCGTTCCGCGCCGCAGCGACGCCTGCGGCGAAACCCTAACCGCGACACGAAGGCGCGCATGGTAGGGGTC
>JBOGSL010000005.1:0-10068 GCA_050695395.1 Chloroflexota bacterium
AGGTATGGGCAGCCATGGTGATCCCGACGGAGGCATCACCACGAGAGATCTCTTCGACGGCCAACGCGTAGGTCAAAGTGTCGGAACCGGCGCCTCCGTAGTCCTCGGGGATGGGCAGACCCATGAAGCCCAGCTCAGCCATCTGAGCGACGATCTTGTAGGGAAACTCCTCGTGCTTGTCGAAGTACTGCGCCTGGGGTGCTATCTCGCGCTGGGCGAAGTCGCGCGCCAGGTCACGTATCATGCGCTGCTCGTCGCTCAGTTGGAAGTCCACCGGCTACCCTTCTTTGCGGCGCTTGACCTCTTTCGTTAGAGCGGGCACGATTTGAAAAAGGTCGCCAACGACACCCAGGTCGGCCAGCTGGAAAATGGGCGCCTCGGCATCTCGATTCAGCGCGATGATAGTGTCGGCCGTCTGCATGCCGACGCGGTGCTGCACCGCTCCCGAGATGCCGACTGCGAAGTAGAGCTGCGGCTTGACCGTGCGGCCGGTCTGACCAACCTGGTGCGGATAGCTGATCCATCCGGCATCGACCGCGGCGCGCGACGCGCCGACCACTCCTCCCAGCGCCTCGGCCAGGGGAGCAATGATGGTTTCGAAAGGTTCAGGCCCACCAAGTCCACGGCCGCCGGATACGATGATGGTTGCCTCCTCGAGCGGGATCGGGGAGCCCTCTTCCTGGACCATCTCTCCGAGGCGGGCTCTTTTGGCCTGCGGCGAGGCCGTGTATTCAATCTGCCGGATCTGGACCTGCTTCGGCTGCTCGACCATGGGAAACGCGTTCGCCTGGATCACAAAGATACCGGTCTGACTGTCTCGGATGCCGATGGTCGCCGTATAGGCGCCGCCGAAAACGCTCTGCAGCGCGTCCAGTCCTGATTCACCCCGCTCAAGCCCCACCGTCGACGCGACCATGCCACTGTCAAGACGAGCGGCGAGGCGCGAGGCGATATCCTTGCCGTCCTGCGAGGCCGGAAAGAGCACGGCCTCCGGCCCTGTCTCTCCGACTATCTGGGCAAGAGCCTCGACTTGAGGCTCAGTAAGGTACCCCGCAAAGACATCACTGTCGCTTACCAGAAGTTCGTCAACGCCATACTTGCCCAGTTGCTCAGCGGCTGCCGTCGCGCCCGGTCCAAGGGCGCAGGCAAGCACTTTGCCGCCTTGCTCCGCAACGAGGTGAGCAGCGCGAGAGGCAATCTCCAGCGCCTGCCTGCTCGGGAGGCCGTCCTGTTGCTCCACGAAGATCAGGATGTCCGACATTGCCACTCGTCCTACAGAAACTTTCGTTCGGCGAGAAAGTCGGCTATCTGAGCAGCGAGTTGTTCCGCTTCGCCGCTTATAACCTGACCGGTGATCTTCTCGGGCCGAGGCTCTGCCGCCAGGATCCGTTCCTTTGCCCCGGCGCTCCCCACTTGATCTGGGGCGATACCCAGGTCCGCGAGGCCGAACCTCTGAATCTCTTTGCGCTTCGCGGCCATGATTCCCTTAAGCGATGGATAGCGCGGCTCGTTGATCGCCTTGACCACACCCACCAGCACTGGAAGATCCGCCTCGACCTCACGGTAGCCTCCTGGAGCTTGCCTGCGGATCGTGGCGGTACCGTCGTGAACCTCCAACTTTGACGCATACGTCAAGGACGGGAGATCGAGTTGTTGGGCTAGCGCGCCTGGGACAAGACCCGTTCTCGCCTCGGTGCTCTCCATTCCGGTGAGCACGATGTCGTGCGGCAGCGCCGCGAGAGCCTTGCCGAGGACGAATGCAGTGCCCCAGGCATCGGTGAGCTCGAGAGCAGCATCAGTGACGAGAACGCCCTTATCCGCTCCCATGGCAAGGGCCTTTCGCATCGTGTCCTCAGCTGAAGGCGGCCCCATAGTGAGAACAGTTACCTCACCGCCCTCGCTCTCTTTGAGACGGAGCGCTTCCTCCAGCGCATACTCGTCGAATGGATTGATCACCGGTTCGAGCTCCGCCCGATTAAAGCGAAGGTCGTTGCCAATCACCTTATTGGCAGTTGTCTCGGGAACCTGCTTGACGCAGACGACGATGTTCACTGGCTTCTCTCCTCCGCCGTGGCCACCGAAGGGCACGGTCCCGAAGCCAGTATAAGAGAGCCGCTCCAACGAGGAGCGGCAGGTCTTGGTAGCGCATACGGGATTCGAACCCGTGATCTCCGCCTTGAGAGGGCGGTGTCCTAGGCCGCTAGACGAATGCGCCGCGACACAAAAGAGGCGAGCGTCGCTCGCCACCCGAAGTCTATCAGCGAGGCGCGACAATGCGCAATGGCGTTCTAGTAGGTGATGAAGGAGACCACGTCCACGCCGTAGGGTTTCAAACGTTGCCGGCCGCCCAGTTTGGCAAGCTCGACCAGCACTACCACGCCGACCGGCACGCCGCCCAGTTGGTTGACGATGTCCAGGGACGCGGCGACGGTGCCGCCCGTGGCCAGCAAATCATCGATCAGCAAGATGCGCTGTCCGGGCTGAATGGCGTCGGTATGAATCTCGAGAGTATTGGTGGAATATTCGAGAGTGTACTCGCGCATCACCGTGTCGGCGGGCAACTTGCCCATCTTGCGGATGGGAGCGAAGCCGGCGTTGAGCAAATACGCTATGGGCGCACCGAAGATGAAGCCGCGCGACTCCATCGCCACGACCAGATCAACCGGGGCCGACTGGTACGGCTTCGCCATAATGTCTATGGCCTGGCGAAAAGCGCTGGGATCCTTTAAAACGGTGGTGATGTCATAAAAAAGGATTCCCTCTTCGGGGAACCCCGGCACCTCACGAATGAGGCCCTGCAGATGCTCGATGACCTGCTCGCACGACATGGCCAGTCATTATAGGGGCGCGCTTGCCGAGCACCCCGTAAGCGAGGCCTACGTGGCGGGCGCGTGGGAACAGCAGGCCCTTCCGCGTGCCGCTCTCGAGGCGCTCGGCTTGAGGGTGCTCTACCGGGGCATACCTGCCGACTCAGGAGGACCGGACTATCAGGATGCTGTGCTGGCCTGGGTTGGTCGCGAAGTTGGGCGCGGCGATGTGGAGTTCCACCTTCGAAGCTCGGATTGGTACCGGCACGGCCACCATACCAACACCTTGTACAACCGCGTGGTGCTGCACGTGGTCTGGACGGACGACCGGCCGCCCACGATGCGTCAGGACGGCCAGGTGGTTCCCACCCTCGCGCTTGACGCGGGAGCGACGGTTCAGGTCATGCTCGGACAGCCTTGCCTTGCCGGGCTGACGGGACTGCAGGGGCGAGAGGTTGCGCGTCGAGTAGAAGCGGCAGGCTTGCGGCGGTTCCGTGATCGAGCTACCGATTTCGGCTCCAGGCTGTTCGCCGAGGGCGGCGACCAACTGGCATACAGCCTACTCCTGGAGGCCATGGGTTACGCTTCCAATCGATTGGCGTTTCGCGCGCTTGCCATGGCCTTGCCCTATGCCTGGCTGCAGCGTTTGCCTCCCTCGGATCGGAGTGATGTGCTGCTCGACGCCGCCGGCCTCGGCACGCCGACGGCCCATATCGTGCCCGGCCGCCTCTCCGCCCGGGACTGGCGGCTGGCGCGATTGCGCCCGGCGAACCACCCGGCTCGCCGTCTTCGCGGCGTCGCTGCGCTGCTCGAGAGGTTTTCGCCGAATCTCTCGGCAGGGCTCGTCGAAGCCGTACGGTCGGCTCGCAAGCCGAGCGAACTTCGCCACCGTCTGGAAGTGTCGCCCTTGATCGGAGCCGGCCGAGCAGGCGAGATGGCGGTAAGCGTCGTTCTTCCGCTGGTCGCCGCGTGCGATCCGGAGGCCGGTGCCGAGGACCTTTACCTGCGGTATCCCAGCCCGCCGCACAATCGCTGGACGCGCGTCATGGCGGAGTCTCTCGCAGCCTCAGGGCACGGTTTTGTGGTCACCTCGGCTGTACGTCACCAGGGGTTACACGCGATATACCACGAACACTGCCGCTACGGGCGTTGCGATGCCTGCACGCTCTGCCGCCGTCTGCGAGAGGAAGCGGAGCCCTACTATCCCGCGGCGTAAGCATTGAGGTTGAGTGAGAGCAAGCTGGTGACCCCCTCACGGTCGATTGTGGCGCCGTAGAGGACGTCAGCCGCCGCCATGGTGGCGCGATTGTGGGTCACGACTATCATCTGCGTTTCGCGACTGACCTCTCTCAGCACAGTGAGATAGCGGTCGACGTTTGTTTCGTCTAGAGCTGCATCTACCTCGTCGAGGACACAGAAGGGACTGGGCCGAATGCGCAAAACGCCGAAGAGCAAGGCGGTCGCGACCAACGCCTTTTCTCCGCCCGAGAAGGAAGTGCTGGAACGAGCGCGCCTGCCCGGGAGACGAGCGCGAATCTCAACTCCCTCGGCAGTCTCTTCCAGTTCCGCCTCTCCCCCCGGGAGCATCAGGCCAAATACCCGCGAGAACTCTGCCGCCACGGCGCCGAATGCCAGCGCGAAGCGCCTTTGCATTTCTCCGTCGGCTCTATCCAGCATGTGGCGAAGCGACGCCGACGCCTCTCCTAGGTCCTCCAACTGACGACGCAGATAGGCCTCCCTATCCGTCAACTCCTCAAATTCTGCGACGATAGCCGGGTCGAGCTCTGCCTGCTGTTCCACTTTCGTCCGTAACCGACGGATCTCCTCATCTCCCGGTGGATCCGGGATGATCTCCGGCAGTTGCTCAACGCTCACGGCGAGTTCCGCCACGATGTCATTTTGCAACTGTCGTTTCCCTGCTTCGAGCTGCGACAACCTCATCTCAGCCCTGGCGCGTCTTTCCGTGGCCCGTTCGAGCGCGTTGCGCAGATGGCTCGATGCAACCGGCGGCGGATTCTCAGGCGCGGCCAGCGCTGCCAGCGCGGCGGACGCGACGGCGGCACTTCCCCGCGCGTCGACTAGCTCCGCCTCGGCATCCTTCAGCTCGGCATCCCACCTGTGCTGTTCAGCCTCGAGCTGCCACCGGCGCCAAGCGATCGCGTGTTCCTCGGTTTGCCACTTATCCAGCTCGCGCCGCAGCCGTATGTGTAACTCATCTGCCGTCGACTGGGCCGACTGCAGCATCGCTTTCTCTCGAGCGAGATTGTCCAGGGATTGCTGTAACTCGACAAGCCGCGAGGCCGATTCCCGATAGTGCACTTCAGCCTTTTGGAGCTCAAAGGCAGCCGGCTCACCGCGACCCCGGAGCACGTTCAACTCCTGGCTCAGAACTGCGAGTTTGTCCTGCGCACTGCGCGCACCCACGTCGAGGTGGTCGCGCTTCGCGGTGACGCGCTCGATCTCACCCGCTACGAAGGCTTGCCCTGAAGTGACCGCTTCTTGCCTAGCCTGCAGCAGGGCAGCTTCCCGCCGGCCGTCTCGTAACTGCAATTCCGCCGTCTCTCGTCGAGAGCGACTCTCCTGTTGCGTCGTTAACCGCGCATGCAAAGCTTGTTCTAGCCGTTCCACTCGTCGCCCATAGACGCGGAATCTGCGGGCGCAAGCCGACGCCTCAGTGCCCGCCTCCAGCAGATGCGTGATCGCCATGTCGACCCGTGCGAAGTGCGTGCCGTGGGAATCGATAACCGTGCCGTCCTTGCTCACAATCTGGATCGAAGGAGAGCCGATGAGGTGAGCGGGGAGGTGCTCGATGCGACGCCACGCCTGCCGGGCTGCCGGAACGTCTCGTACTAGAAATGTTGCACGGAGCGCGCGAGGAGAATCGGGGATGCGATCGTCCGCCCAATCGCCCAGGCTGCACAGGCCCGGGTCGAGAGAGGCGCGCCAGGTGAGGAAGCTCTCATCAACCTTCTTTTCCGCGGGTTTGCTTTCGCGCGCCCCGGGACCGAGCGCCGCCGCGATCGCTCGCTCCCATCCAGGTAGAGAGGGGAGCGCGACAAGGTCGGGATAGTCGGCCTCCGCCGCGGCTTGGGCCACCGTTGCGCGACGCAACCTGGATTCGGTCTGTTGACTTGCTTCGCGAGCCCGTCTAACAAGGCTCCGGAGTCGCAAGCACGCGATATTGGCGGCGTTCTCGGTCGCGGTGGCGGCGTGTAACTCCTCCTCCAGCCCCGTCAGCTTCCTGCATTTTCCCTCGATTTCACGCGAGAGCACCTCAAGCTCCTCGCTCTGCCGCTCTTGATCGCCCCCGTAGCGCGTTAGCTGTGTCTCGAGCTCGTTTTGTTGCGTTGCCAGCAGCCGTAAGTCGTCGTTCGCATCGACCAGTTCGCGTTGCAGCTCAGCTTGTTGTGCCAGGTCGCGTTCGTGCGCCTCGAGCAGGTTCTCTCGGGCCTCGCTCGCCGTCGAGGTCAAGCGCTGGGCGTCAGTAAGCTCTGTCTCAAGCTGGTCCGCCGACTTTTCCAGCCTAGCCAGTTCTTGCTCTCGCTGCGATGCCTCAACCGTCAGTTCGTCCAGCCTACCGGCAAGCTCGTTGTCGCGGTTCGACGGGCGCTCCAGAATCTCAGACAAGGCCGCGTGAGCCGCATCCAGCGCAATCTTCGCCGCCCGGAACCGGTGATGCGCCGCGTCCCGTTCCCTTTCGGCTTGGTGAGCGCTCTCTGCAAGACGACTGCGCTCCTCGTGGTAGTACCTCTCGCTCCGCGCTGCCTTCTCCGCCCTACTGTCCAATTCCGCGAGTTCTTGCTGTAGCTGAGCCCACTCTCCCCGCGCGGAAGAAAGCTCCGCCTTGGCCGCCGCCACTTCCTCGTGCGACACTCTCCATCGCTCGGCGTACCAGAGAAAGACCCGGTCTCGGAGGCGGGCCGCAAGTTTTTCGCGCTCTCGAACGGCGTTCGCCTGGCGCCGCAGCAACCTGAGTCGCGGCTCGATCTCGACCAGGAGCGATTCGATCGAGGCGATGCTCTGACCGGCCGCTGCGAGTTTGTGGCGTGCCTCGTCACGCTGCTCCCGGTAGCTCGACAGAGCGGCCGCTTGTTCGAGCAGAGCTCGGCGCGTGTCAGGCGACGCCGAAAGAAGGGCTCCGGCCATGCCCTGGCTCACGACCACCGGGTGTCGAGAATCAATCCCGAGCTCCGCGAGAGCCAGCACCAGATCCCGCAGCCGGCAGGATGACCGGTCGACCAGGTATTCACTCTGGCCGGAGCGATACAGTCTGCGCGCGATCTCGGTGTCTACGTCGCCGCCCTCAAATCTCATCACCACTTCGGCCAGGCCGAGCACCCGGCGCGGACCGGCATGAATCACGTCCTCGGCTCGCCCGGCACGAAGGTCGCGCATGCTCTGCTCGCCCAGGCACCACCGAACCGCATCCACCAGGTTGCTTTTGCCGCTTCCATTCGCGCCGACCACCGCCGTGATGCCCGGAGGTAGCTCGAGCCGGACAGGGCGCGCAAAACTCTTAAATCCGGCAATTTCGAGAGACGATAGCAGCAGCTGCAGCTCCTGGGCGAGACACGTTGGGCACATTCTAAGTTTGCTAGACTGTCGCGTCCAATTCGCTGCCGAGGAGCCGCATGCGTCCACGCCCTCAACCCAGCCGCAGACGAGGCCTCCTGGTGGCGGCTCTCGCTGTCATTGTCCTCACCGCGCTCGTCATCATCGGAATCGGGATCGCCGGGGCGGTATCTCCGCGCAGTCCGGTCGGCAGCATTCCTACGCCTCCCCTCACTCCGCTTGCCACGGTCGCTCCAGTGGCTTCACCGAGTACCACGAATGCTCGCACGAAACCGGTCTCCACTCCCGCCGGCACGCCGCTCCCAACTCGCTCAGCTGCTCCAAATGCCACCAAAGCCGCTCTCGGTAAATTTGGATTGCAAAACATTCGACCGACGAGCTTACTGCTCAGCGCCGCGATCGATCGAAACTCCGCCGTCCGGGCCCATGGCCATCTGCTCGCCTACTTCAGCGGCCACCGTTCGGCCTATGACGGCAGTCCGCTTATCATCCTGAATCGGCTGACGGGACGCCGCATCGAGCTCGGTAGAGGAGACCGGCTTTCCCCGCCGGTTTGGTCCAACGACGGACGTCGCCTGCTCTACGTGCAGGTTCGGCAGGTCCAGAGATTGTCGGGGGAACGCTGGACTTTGATGGAGTCGGACCTGCTCGGCCGTTCTCGTGCGCTCATCTCCGTCAACGCGCTCAATCTCACCCCGCTGGGATGGCGCCACGGTCACGTCGTGTATTTGCTTGCCCTGATGACCGACACCAGCGTGTATCAGCTAGGCCACCACCACGGGCACGTGCTTGCTCAGATCTCGACCGCTCCCATCACCGACGCACTACTTTCTCGGGACGGCCGGTACATTGCCTTTGCCAGTCCCACCAACTGCAACTTCTGCACGCTCCGGGTGTACGATCTGCCCGGACTGAACGGCTACCAGGGACAAACCGGCTTGCCGCAGGAGACAGACCTGGCTTGGGGGGCAGGCGATCGATTAGTAGCTGACCTTGGTTCCAGTCTCGCTCTCGGGACAATTGACGGCAAGAGCACCGGTTTCAGGACGATCCCGCGGCCGAAGCATCTTCCCCGTGATTGGCCACACCCTATGCTGGTCGCGCTTGGGGCTCGCCACATTCGATTGACCGACTCGGTGACCGATGCGTCGTATTCCGCTTCCTGGTGAGCATCGAACCGCCCGCTATCTGCTCGTATGTTTTGCCCCTCTTATGGCCGCGGCAGCGCCCTTAGCAACCGCACAGGCATGCTCGCCGCCGGCTACCTGGTCGATATCGGCGGCCTTCGACCTGGCGGCCAATCAGGAGCTTCCGGCCGGATACCCCCAGCTTGACCCGTCCAGCGGCGTTTCCAGGATTCCGTCATCTGTTCTGAAGGCAGTTGGGTGGGTGGAAAGTCATTGGCAGCAGGAGACACCGGAGGGCGCTCCGCTGGTCAGTTTCGACTTTGGCTATGGAATCATGCAGATTACTTCCGGCATGGCCGGCGCATTCGGGAGCGCCCGAGGCTCGATCGGACGTCAGGTGCAGAGTGAAATATCGAGCAGCTACACATACAACATCGCATACGGTGCCCGAGTTTTGAGCCAGAAGTGGGAGGAAACTCCGGAAGTGGGGAGAGGTGATCCCTCTGCGGTTGAAGATTGGTACTACGCGCTCTGGGCTTACAACGGCTGGGGCTGGGTCAACAATCCCAACAACGGCCGCTTCAGCCGAAAAGGCACGCCGGCGTCCAATCCCGCAAACTTTCCGTACCAGGAGCGCGTGCTGTACCTAGTCGCCCACCCGCCGACGGATGCCAACGGCAACCCTCTCTGGCAAGCGGTGCCGGTTTCGCTCCCGTCGCGGGCTGCAGTGGGGCGCAGTCCCGGTCGGCTCCAGCTCTCCCACTCCCACCGCCGGCCACCCCGCGCTCTTGATGCGGTTTACCAGCCACCCTCCCTCGCCCCGCTGCCTCCCGGAGGAACGGCGACAGTGAGTGTCCCGGTAACAAACACTGGAACCGCGGGATGGAAGGACAGCGGTAGTGAGGCAGTCTCGTTAGCCTACGACCTGTTCACCGCCCAGGGCAATCCCCTCAAGGCGATCAGCCCCTTCGCTCCCGGAGTCGTTGCCTACAGCCAGGGTGTATCCTCTTTGCCCCAAGCCCTCGCTCCCGGAGCGACTGCAGTCGTGAAGGTACTTCTGCAAGCGCCCGCTACCGCCGGGGCGTACCGGGTGGTGTGGGACCTTCGGGAAGGACCGGTAACCTTTTTCAGCACGCGGGGCGTGTTTCCGTTCGTCGAGCCTCTGCAGGTCGGGCCATCTCCCGCAAGTACGCCAACCCCTTCCCCTCGGAGCGCGCCCAGCACCGACTTGAAGTATGTGGCCGACACCTCGATTCCCGACGGCACGGTACTTCGCGCCGGCCAGCGTTTCGTAAAGGGCTGGTTGGTCCTGAATAGCGGCAAGAAGCGGTGGCAGACCGGATGGATGCTCCACTCCGTCAAGGGACAGACATTCGGCCGGAAGCTCATTCATCTGCCGGCCCTGTATCCCTGTCGATCGACGAGAATCGTGTCGTCGATGCACGCTCCAGAACGGGCCGGGTCGTATCGCGGCGCGTGGCGGTTAGAAGACTCATCCGGCCACGGCTTGGGACAGAAGCTGACGGTGGTGGTGTCGGTCGCGGGTCATTCCACCCCAAGGC
>JBOGSL010000006.1:0-15193 GCA_050695395.1 Chloroflexota bacterium
ACCCTGCTCGGCACCCTGTATCACCAACGTATCCGTCCACTGCGTCTTTCAGGTGGAAATTTGCCCCAGAGCCCCGCGGCTCACGTAGATGATATCAAGCGTGGGGTGCCGGCATCCGCCCTCCCCCCTTCCCTTTATCCGGCGGGTCAATATAATGCGAGGAATAGGTGGCGGCGGAGTCGGGGCACGGTCTCGAATCCGGGGGGAAGCTGCCTTCTGAAGGAGAGTTGATGTCTACCAGCTTCATGGAGTCTCCGCGCGAGCTTGTTACCTCGGAATCGGTCACCGAGGGTCACCCGGATAAAGTTGCTGACCAAATCTCGGACGGCGTCCTGGATGCCATTCTGGCCAAAGATCCGGATGCCCACGTTGCCTGTGAGGCTGCCACGACTACGGACTACGTTCTGGTCTTCGGCGAGATAACGACCACCTGCGACATTGATGTCGAGGACGTGGTGCGCGACACGGTCCGGCGCATCGGCTACGACCGGCCCGAGATCGGATTCGACGCCGAGACGTGCCGGGTCCAGATCCGGTTAGGCAAGCAATCGCCGGACATCGCGCGCGGAGTGGCGCGTGCCGACGAGATCGGAGCGGGCGACCAGGGGATGATGATCGGCTACGCCTGCGATGAAACACCGGAGTTGATGCCCCTGCCGCTGTCGCTGGCGCACGGGCTTACCCGGCGCCTCGCCGAGAAACGACGAGACGGCGCGCTTCCGTACCTGCGCCCGGACGGTAAGGCGCAAGTGACCGTCGAATATCGCTATGGCCGACCGGCCCGGGTAGACGCCGTGGTGGTGTCCACGCAGCACAACCCGGACGTGAGCCAGGATCAAATCCGGAGTGACGTCATTGGCCAGGTCGTGCGGCCGGTGATCGACGAGATCGACGGCTCCCTGCTGGACGAGCAAACCAAGTACCTTGTCAATCCCACCGGGCGGTTCGTAATAGGCGGACCAAGCGGCGACGCGGGGCTGACTGGACGCAAGATCATTGTCGACACATATGGTGGCGTGGCGCGCCATGGCGGCGGCTGCTTCTCTGGCAAGGACCCGACAAAGGTTGACCGCTCCGCCGCCTACTATGCACGTTATGTGGCGAAGAATCTGGTGGCCGCGGGCCTGGCACGGCGCGTAGAGATTCAGGTCTCGTACGCCATCGGCATCGCGGAGCCGATGTCAATATCAGTCGAGACGTTTGGAACGGGATCCGTTTCGGACGACGAGCTTCTCGAGATAATCCAGCGTCACTTCGATTTCCACCCGGGCGCCATCATCGAGAACCTGGACCTGAAACGACCCATCTACCAGGCCACCGCGGCGTACGGCCACTTCGGTCGGGAGGACATCGACGCGCCGTGGGAGCGCACGGACAAGGCAGCGGCTTTGCGAGAGGAGCAGCGGGTCTCGATCTCGGCTTAGGCCGCGGGGAGGACCAGCCTATCGGCCTGCGTGTCTCGGTGAGTGCAACCGCGCTGGAAAAGCGCTCGCATGTGCGTCTGCCAGGCGCGGATGCTGAGGACCTCAGGACGAGTGCGGATCGTTCGGAAATGGTCGTGACCGGGACGCGCGGAGTGCGTGATTGCCCCGGCGTAATCGCGCGGGAAGGCGCGCCGGGCCGCCATGTGGGCGCGCGGATAGACCGCTCTCGCAGTGGTGCGGAACGGATACTAGCCCCCGTGGCGCTGTTCTGTGCGCCGCCATTCCTCCAGTAGCCGCCGCTCTTCCTGCGTGAGATCTGCGTCATCGAGAAGATCAGGCCGGCGTTCATGCGTCAGGCGCAGTGCTTGTACGCGGCGCCATTTATCTACTTCCCCGTGGTCGCCTGAAACCAACACGGGAGGTACCTGCCAGCCGCGAAACTCGGCGGGGCGCGTGTACTGAGGGTACTCGAGCAGGCCGCCGTTGAACGATTCCTCGCGCGTCGCTTCATCCGCCAGCGCTCCCGGCACGAGTCTCACCACCGCATCGGCCACGACCATGGCCGCAAGCTCTCCCGCTGAGAGCACATAGTCGCCAATCGAAATCTCGTCGTCGATAGCGTGGTCGACCACTCGCTGATCCACGCCCTCGTAATGGCCGGCCACAAGCATAAATGCAGGTAATTGGGCCAGGTCCTCGGCAACTCTCTGGTCGAAGCGCCGCCCACGCGGCGACATCAGGATGCGCGGCCCGGCCCGGTGGCGTGGCTGCTCATCGAGGGCGGCGAACAGCGGCTCCGGTTTCATTACCATGCCCGGTCCTCCCCCGAACGGGTAGTCATCGGCTACCAGATGGCGTCCAACACCCTTCTGCCGCAAGTCGATCAGCTCGATGAGGGCCACACCGCGCTCAATGGCACGAGAGACCACGCCCTGGTCCAACCAGCAATCGAACAGAGCAGGAAAGAGGGTGACGATGCGGACGGTGAGCATCTCCCGCAGTGCTAGTCGGTCTGGAGGACCCACGGCTCGATAACGACGCGTCGAGCAGCAATGTCCAGCTCGACCACGGCATCCTTCGTGGCCGGGATCAGGACATTTCCTGCCTGCTGATGGACAACAAACACATCGTTGCTTCCCGTTTGAAGTACCTCACTGATCTCGCCGACCGGGTCACCGGCGACCGTCTCCACCGCGGCACCCAGCAGATCATCCAGATAGTAGTGCCCCTCGGGGAGAGCAACAGCTTCCTCACGAGGCACAGCGACGTCCATCTGGCCAAGCTCTCGCACTGCCTCAGGCGTCTCGATGCCCTGGAGCTTGAAGAGCACGTGCGAGCCATGCGGCCGGGTGTGCTCTACCTCGAAGGCTCTATGCCCGGGACCGAGGTAGACGCGCTCCAGTTGCTGGAATCGATCGGGGAAGTCGGAATGCGACTCGACCTTCATCTCGCCGCGAACGCCAAACGCGCCGGCGACGCGGCCAATCCGCATCCAGCCGCCCTCCAGGTCCATGACTACTCGATCTCGAGAGTCGCTCGTTGATGTTTCTGGATAGCGGCCACTTTGAGCAAAATACGGGTGGCCCGCGCCACGCGGCCCCGTCGACCGATAACTTTGCCCAGGTCGCGCGGAGAGACGTGGAGACGATAGATAACCATGTCGCCGTCCTCGATCTCCTCGAGGCTCACGTCGTCGGGGAAATCAACCAGCGATCCGGCCACGTACTCGATCAGCTCTCTCGTCATTCAGAGGGCTCTCCCACCGCAGCCGCCTCACTCTCGGTCAGCGGGCGTGACTCCTCGGTCTCATCCGGTACGGTCGCGGTAGGCGCTTCGCCCTTCCGAACCTGCTCCGGGACGATGTCGAATTTCTTCAGCAGTATTTCAACGGTCTCCGTTGGTTGAGCCCCGCGCCGAAGCCAGTCGATGGCCTTTTCCGGCTTTATCGTGATCGTCGCTGGATTGGTAAGCGGGTTGTAGAACCCAACCTGGTCGATGTACCGGCCGCCTCGCGGGGTACGCGAGTCGGCAACCACAATTCGGTAGCTGGGCTGATGTTTGGCGCCTACTCGACGCAAGCGAATCTTTACGGGCATACTGTCCTCCTAGAACTGGCTCCGTCCGGCCAGTGCGCTGCTCAAAGTTATTTCGTCGGCGTATTCAAGGTCGCCACCTACCGGCAAGCCGCGGGCAAGCCGCGTTACCGAGATTCCCACCGGCTGAATCAGCCGGGTCAGGTACATAGCGGTGGCGTCTCCTTCAAGATTTGGGTTGGTGGCAAGGATGATCTCCCTCACCTCGTTCGATTCCAGCCGGTGCAGCAGCTCGCGGATGCGCAGATCCTCCGGCTCTATCCCCTCGATCGGAGAAATCGCACCGTGCAGTACATGATACGTGCCCCGGTACTGTCCGGTCCGTTCCAGCGCCACGACGTCCAGCGGTTCCTCAACCACGCAGATACTTGCGTGATCTCGGTCGGGATTGGAGCACACGGCGCACGGATCAGTATCGGTGATGTTGTAGCACCGCGAGCAGAACACCACGGTGCTCTTGAGCTCTTTGATAGCCGCGGCCAGCGACTCAGCCTGCTCGGCGGGTGAGCGCAACAAGTAATAGGTAAGCCGTTGCGCTGTCTTGGGGCCGATGCCCGGTAGCCGGCTAAATTCATCAGCGACCCGCGTTATGGGGCCAATATTGAGCATCAGCGCTTCTCTTGATTCATCAGATGCCGGGCAATCCCAGGCCGCCGAGACCACCGGTCGCAGCGCCAAGCGTCTGCTGCATCAGCTCCTGTGCCTTTCGCTGTGCGTCGTTCACGGCCGCCACGACGGCATCCTGGAGCGTCTCAACGTCCTCGGGGTCCACAAAGTCTGGATCGATCGTCAGGCTTTGCACCTCTTGATGTCCATTCATCACTACCGTCACGGCGCCACCCCCGGCGGATCCCTCAACTGTCTGGCCGCCAAGATCCTCTTGCGCCTTCATCATGTCTGCCTGCATCTTCTCGAGCTGCTTGAGCATCTTTGGATTGACCACACTTGCCTCCACCGCCGGCAGCATCGGGCGGACGCTTGTCCACCCTGCTTTTGTTATTTTACCAGGCCGGGAGCGGGAATTAGGCTTCGCGCGGCAATTCTCGAAGATGGTATCGACGCAGGCGCTCGGCGGCTTCCTGTAGAAAGCCGTCATCCTCCAACTCGCCCGACGAGCCGTTTATCGCTTCTACGTCCGACTTGCTGATCTTCGTGCAGCTTATACGGTAGTTCGTGCCGGTCACTTCCGCGATGCTCTCTTCCACCAGCCGTCGCCGCTCCACGTCCGCAAACCGTTGAGCGTGAAAGTCGTACAGGAATCCGATAGTGGCCTGGGCGTCGCCTTCGTCGACAACGTGACCGGAGCGCAGCATGGCCTCGGAGCTGAGGCTGCGCTTTCGCACCGCGGCTAGCACTTCCGGCCAGACAGTCCCCAACCGGCCGCTTGGTCGAGTCTCCGCCACGGTGCGCCCGACCGCGTCGGTCTGGGCCGCGATCGCGGCCGCCGTCGGCTCAGCAGGGGGCGCTGTCTCTGCCACTTCCTGTGCCTCCGGCTGGGCGGCAATCTCGGCCGGCGGCTGCTCTGACGGGGGTCGAGGCGGCGAAGGCGACAGTTGCAGGCACGCCTGCACGAAGGCTGCCTCGAGGGGAAGTTGAAGCGGTACGTTGAACCTGGGGCTGAAGACCGGCTCGGAGAGAGCATGCAACACGCCCAGCACCTGTTCCGCGCTGAGGCGGGAGGCGTGCTCCGGCAGGGACGCTGCCAGCGCCGGCTCAACCAGCTTCTCGCCTCCCGCCCCCGCAACGGCGAGCAACATTGCTCGCCAGTAGTCGATCAACTGCCGATTGATCTGGCCCGGGTCGCCGCCTCGATCCACAAACCCGTGAAGCTCGCGCAGTCCGGCACCCGGATCGCGTGCCAGCAAGGCCTCGCTGAGCCTGGCTACCAGCTCCGGGTCCGCCAGGCCAAGGACGGAGCGAACCTGGTCCGCGTCCGTTGTGCCGGCGCCGCCGTAGGCCGCGACCTGCTCCAGAATGCCCAGGGCGTCACGCATGCTGCCGTTCCCGGCGTGGACAATGAGGTGAAGCGCATCATCGCTTACATCCAGACCCTCCTCGAGGATCACGGATTGGAGATGTTGGTACATCTCATCAAAGCCGAATCGACGGAAATCGAACCGCTGGCAACGCGAGCTGATGGTGGCCGGAATCTTGTGGGGCTCTGTGCTGGCGAACACGAAGATGACGTGGGGCGGCGGCTCCTCCAGCGTTTTGAGAAAAGCGTCGAAGGCTTGAGGCGATAGACGGTGCACCTCGTCTACGATGTAGACCTTGTACCGTCCCTCACCCGCGGCATACGTGACTCGCTCCCGAAGGTCACGCACGCTGTCGACGCTGGTGTTGGACGCCGCGTCGATCTCGATGACGTCGATGGCTCGACCCTCCTCGCTGGCGACGCACATCTCGCATCGATTGCAAGCATCGCCGTCGACGGGGCTCAAGCAGTTTACGGCCTTGGCTAGGATGCGTGCGCTGCTGGTCTTGCCGGTTCCACGCGGTCCCGTGAAGAGATACGCGTGGCCCACCTTGCCGCCGGCGATGGCGTTGCGCAGGGTGCGCACCACGTGCTCCTGCCCCACCATCTCCCCGAAGCTGCGCGATCGCCATTTCCGGTAGAGGACCATGTTAGGCGGGACGCTCTTTCGCGAGGGCCTGCCGCGCTCGATTGATAAGAAAGCGCTCGGTGGGAAAGGCCAGCATCGACTCGTCGGCGAGAGCAAACCAGCGCGCCTGCTGAATTTCATGATCGTGGTCCGCGGGATTGCCCGACTGATAGCGCATCAAATAGAAATTGACAGTCTTGTGATAACGCCCGCCGTCCATCTGGTAGTAGAAGTCGATCGGTCCGAGGTCATCGACGATGTCGGCTTGCACTCCGCCCTCCTCGCGCACCTCTCGAACCGCGGTCACGGGCGGTGTCTCACCCGGATCAATAGTGCCCTTCGGAAGCTGCCACCGTTCCCGATGCGCAGGCATGATGGCCAGGAATTCGGCCTGCCCATCGTTGCAGCGAACCACCACGCCGCCGGCGGAATGCTGTTGAGTGACCGGCGGTCTGCGAGCGGGGGACTTCATCCCACCATTCTTTCAGATGCAGTCCGGCCGATTCAGGCTGAAATTTGCGAGCTCGCCGGATCGGCCAGGGCGCACGCTCGCCGCCAGCCGTCCGCGTGGAAGACCTGATGTAAAGCCGCAATCTGGGCATCCGGATAGCACGTGCCATCGACGGAGATCGTGCGAATCTCTCCGGTCAGCTCGTTCCGCACGGGTACACAGTATGTTTCAACAGATGATTCCATTGGATAGAAGCTCCAGAGACAAATGATCGGTGATTATCAGTCCGCGGGACGGACAAAGGCCAATTGGATAACGGTGGTCGCGAGCCGAGCGATAGACCACATAGCTTACTCGAACGGCGGGACGGAAGTCTTGCCGGGCGGTCCGGCCCGGTACATCATCGCGGAGCTGGATCGGCGCGGAGTCGTCTACCAGCTGATCACGGGAGCGCCGGTAGAGGTGGAAGTGGCATCGAGCTCGGAAGGGGAGACGTATCGCATCGCACCGGTACCGCGCATCACCCTTCCGAGCACGCTCAGCGGCCCCGTCATCCTCTCCCCGATAATGAGAGAGATTGACCCTGCGGACGTGCCGCCCGCGGCGGAGCCGATTTTCATCGATCTACAGGGCTTCGTCCGTCAGCCCCGGGGCGAAGCACCGCTTGTCATTCCCGATGCGCTCGAGGATCTGCTGTCCAGGGCCCGCGTGGTCAAAGCATCCAGAGAAGAATGGGATCTTCTGCCGGCGACACTGCGGCGCATGATTGACCACATCACGGTGGTGACGACGCAGGGACCGGTGGGGGCGGAATTGCGACACGATGGACAGGTTAGGTGGATCGCGGCTCGCCCGGTCGAGATTCGCAGGGCGATTGGCGCGGGAGACACGTTCCTCGCGGCGATGGCAGTCGAGATTCTGGCGGGGCAAGACGATCTGGCGGCGGCGCAGGCGGCAGCGCGATCGGTCGAGTCGATGCTGAGCACTAGAGCCGCCGAGGAAGGGTGATGACAGAACGGTGGACCACGTTGGCGTTCGATGTCGGTCCCGCGTCCGAGCATTTCGCGCGGAGCAACCGACTGGTTCGGGAGGTGGTTGAGCCCTCCGTCTGGTGGCACAAAGCATCGCAGCCGGCGCTTATTCTCGGCGTGGGTCAGCAGACCTCGATTGACCTGCAGACCTGCCGTGCTCTGGAGATAGAAGTGGTACGGCGCCAGGCGGGAGGTACGGCAATCTTGGCCCAGCCGGATGTGCTGGGACTCGATGTGGCGTTGCCGCCGGACCACATACTGGTTCGCGGCGACATCGTGGAAGCATATCGGTGGCTGGGGGAGACGTGGGGTGGAGCTCTGAGAAAGCTGGGCATCGATGCGCGTGTGATCAGCGTTGCCGAGGCCCGCCTAACATCTTTCGACAGCGCCGATATCCTTCGCGCCGCCTGCTTCGGCTCACTGTCGCCCTATGAGGTCGCCGTGGCAGGTAAAAAATTGGTGGGGATGGCGCAGGTTCGTCGAAAGACCGGCGTGCTACTGCAAAGCGCCGTCCACCGACGCTTTGACAGCACCATGCTCGCCAGGTTGCTCGGGGGCGGACGGGACCTCGAAGCTCAGCTTGATGCGGCCGCTACAGGGCTCGATGACGTAACGAGCGAAGCACCGACAGATGAGGCAGTTATCGCGGCGTTCGCCGAGTCACTATACGAACAGTTCAACATCGAGCTGATCTGCTAACTACACGGTGTTCTTCACGATCTGACTATCGCGTCGATCATGCGAACAGCCCGCGACATCTGGGCAACATCGTGCACTCTTATAAGGTCAGCCCCGCGCGCGGCGGCCAGGGAGACCAAGGCCAGCGTCCCCTCGACCCGATCGTCCACCTCGGTGCCCAGGACACGTCCGATCATGCCCTTGCGCGACGGGCCAACCATCAGCGGTTTTCCCAGGACCGCCAGCTCGCGCAACCGTCGCAGTATTACGAGGTTCTCGCGCCAGCCTTTCGAGAATCCCAGCCCAGGATCAACGATCACCCGCTCCACCCCCGCGGCCTCGGCCGCTGTGATCAGGCGACGCAACTCATCGATGACCTGATTTACCAGATCGACCCCTCGGGCAAGCGGGCGATTGTGAACCAGCACCAGCGTGGCTCCGGCCGAGGCCGCGACCGCCGGCAGAGCGGCATCACGAAGACCTGAAACGTCGTTGACGATCGCGGCCCCGGCGGCGAGTGCCGGCCGAGCCACTTCGGATTTCGAGGTGTCTACCGATGCCGGAGCCGTTACGGACCGGACGATATGCTCGATGGCCGGTACAACTCGACGAAGCTCCTCCGCAAGCGAGATCGGCGTCGCTCCCGGTCGCGTCGACTCGCCTCCAACGTCGATGACGGCAGCTCCGGCTGCAACCAACTCGACCGCCCGCTCGGCCGCTCGCTCTGGGTCCAGATAGATCCCGTCGCCGGAAAAGCTGTCCGGCGCAACGTTGACCACTCCCATCAGCTGCGTCATCAGGTTCCACGCTGCTCCGCGCTGTCGATCACCGCTCGTAGCAGGACCGCGGTGGTCACAGGCCCGACACCGCCGGGAACGGGTGTTAGAGCGGAGGCTACCTCAGCCACCGCGGACTGCACATCGCCGACAAAGCCCTCGTCCGTGCTGGTGATACCCGCGTCCACCACCACGGCCCCCGGCTTAACCATGCCGGGCGAGATCAGCCCTGGCGCGCCCGCCGCCACGACCAACACATCGGCGAGCACGGTAAAAGCCTGCAGATCCGGCGAGCGGCGGTGGAGAATGGTCACCGAGGCATGGGTCGCGAGTAACATCTCGGCAACCGGATGGCCCACCACCGGGCTTCTCCCTACCACCACGGCGTGTGCACCCTCCAACACCACGCCCGACCTCTGGAGGATATCCATGATGGCCACTGCGGTCGACGGTCGCTGACCGGGCAAGCCGAGGTAGAGCCTGCCCGCATTCTGGACCGTGATGCCGTCAACGTCCTTGCGTCCGTCGACCATGCCATCCAGGGACACGGAGACGAGGTGCTCCGGAAGCGGCATCTGAATCAGAATGCCGTCGACCGCCCGGTCAGCATTGAGAGCCGCCACTTGAGCTTGCAACTCGTCAATTGACATGTTCCCGCCGAGTTGAAGCCGGCTCACCTCGACACCGCTCCTGCCGCCGAGCTTTGCGAGTTGAGTCGCATACACCTGCGCGGGCGGTGAATCTCCAATAAGTACTACGGCTAGTCGCGGAGGAAGTCCAGGGAGCTTTTGAGCTCGGTGCCGACCGTCATCGAGGATCGATTGGGCGATCTTGCGTCCGTCGAGCAGTCGAGCCGGCAATGAATCTAGCCCTGTATGATCCGGGCAACGTCCAATAAAACCGCCTCGGCGGTGGCATCGGGCGCCGGCCTCTCAGCCAGCTCTTCGCGAGTGTCCTGCACCCACCCAGCATCGCGTACGGAAGCCAGGTTGATCTCAACATTTAGGCGAGCGGCGTGGTAGGCGGCCCGGCCAAACAGAGCAGCAGTGCCGAGATCACTCACCGCTGAGGTGTTGCCGATGGGAAGCAGCTCACGCGCCAGCATCACGGCCTCCGATGCCACCCGCATAATCTCGAGCGGCGGCTCGGCTGCGTGCTTGAGGCCCGCTTGAATGTTCGCGCTCCGCCGCTGCTTCTCTCCGTCTGTCGATTTTGGAAGAGCCATGGCCGTCGCCACCCCCTGGTAGGCGTCGGCGTCCTGCTGGATCAGCCGCTCCGCACGCGACTTCAACTCGTCGGCTCGGTCCGCTATGCTTCGCGCCTCGGCCTGCACATGCTCGTACCGTTTCCGCCCGACAGTAAGTCTGGCTACCATGCAGACCAGGGCCGCGGCGACGGCAGCTCCCAGCGCCGCAGCGCTGCCTCCGCCGGGAACGGGCTGGTCGGAGGCGAGCTTGTCGAGAAAGTCGGAGACGGAGTCCATGGCGTCGCTCCCATACTAGTGGGAGCAGCGGTCCTACTTGGCGGAGGGGATGAGGGCGGTGCGACGGATGATCCACTGAGGCAGGCCGCAGCGTCGGCAGACGTAACACGTGACCTCGACCAGATCATCGCCCTCGCACTTTACCGACTCGCCAGCGGGGCAAACCTGTCCCAGGTGGCAGTAACGGCATCGACGGTGACGTACGGCGATACCGAGGCGCTCACACATCGCCGAGGTGCAACCCGCCAGCAGAGCCACCATGATCCCCAACGCCGCCAAGGCCGGGACGACCAGGAGGATGGGCACACCGGAGAAGAACATCGCGTGCCAGGTGGTGCAAGGGACGTGCCAGTCCTCCTCCTCGCGGCGCATCGTGCGGCCTACCCCGGGAAAGGACCGGCGTTACTACGATCGCTTGACCGTCGCCAGCGCGACTGCGTCGGTGCAATTGCGCGCCGGCACGATGGTGGCCAGGAGACGGGGGTTGCTCGCGAGCTCTTTGTTGAATGTGGCGATACCGACAGCAGCCTGATCGTCGTCCGGCGGCTCGGCTACCGCCCCATGCCTCCAGACATTGTCGGCGGCGATCATGGAGCCTTCATGCGAGAGCTTCAGCGCCCACTGCAGGTACTGGGGATACGTGTCCTTGTCGGCGTCGATGAAGATGAAATCGAACTCCTGCCCCTCCAACTTTTGTAGCGAGTCTAGCGCGTTTCCCAGCCGTATCTCGATCTTCTGAGAGAGACCGGCGCTCGAGATATTTTTTTGGGCCAGGGCCTGGTGCTTTGAATTGACCTCCAGCGAGATGATCTTGCCGCCGGCCGGGAGGACCCGCCCCATCACGATGCTGCTGTAGCCGAAGAGGGTTCCGATCTCCAGCACCTTGGTCGCCCGCGTCTGCACGATCAGAAGCTGAAGAAGCCTGCCAACCTCGACGGGAACCTGGATGGCGGGCAGCCCCTCTTGCTCCGCTTCCTCGCGCATGCGTGCAAGCTGCGGCTCCTCACCGCCAAATAGCTGATCGGTGTACTCCTGCAGATCCATCGCCCACCTCCTCGATCGTATAGTGGACCCGCAGACGGTGCGCCTCATGGCTACGGCTGGTTCATGCGTGCCGCCGTCCCCGTCAGGTGCAGATTAGCCGCGAAATTTCGCCGTGCTGTCCACGCCGTCATCTTACCCTTCGGCCAGGCTGAGTGGCTGCGGGGCAGGCAGACCCGTCTCGGTCACAGGAAGGCGTATACGCACCCGGGTTCCGGACTGATCACCGGAGTACACGTCCAGCTCGCCGCCGACGGACACCGCTCGCTCTCGCATGATCTCGAGACCGAAGTGTCCTGCCGCCCCGGGTTGCGGTACGAAACCGGCGCCGTCGTCGACGATCGTGACCTCGAGCCAGCCCCCGGCTCCAGCCACGGCGATCCGGACGGCGCCAGCCGAGGCGTGCTTGCGCACGTTGTTGAGCGCTTCTTGCACGATGCGCAGCAGCTCCACCCGAGCCTTCGGGCTCAATTCCGGCACCGGGTCGGAGCGCTCGACGAGCACCTCCAGGCCGGACACTTCGCCGAACTCTTGAGCATAGTCGATCATCGCCTGAACGGTGGCGGAGGCGTCCAGGCTCGTGCGCAGCGTGGTGATGGCGTGGCGCGCCTCCACCAAAGCCGTCTCCAGAACGCCCTCAATGTCTTCCAACTGGCTTCGCTCTACCGATGGAGCCCGCCTGAGCCAGGCCACCCGCATCTTGAGGAAGGCGAGGTGCTGGGCAAGGCCGTCGTGAATCTCGCGTGCCAGCCGGGAGCGTTCCTGCAAAATGGCGCCCGCCTCGACCTCCTCATAGAGAAAGCTGCGTTCCAGCATCATGGCCGCGTGCGCCGCCAGTGCCCGTAGGATCGCCGCCTCAGGCCGGGTGAACTGATTCCGTCCCTGGCGCGTTACCGCCAACACACCGAGGCGCCGATCTCCAGCCCGAAGTGAGATACCCATCGCAACCTGACCGCTATCTGATGTCTCCTCGAAGCCCACGAGCACCCGCGGCTGGGTGTCCGCCGACAGGTCAGCGTCGAGCCGTATAAGCTGCCCGGCGAGGGCGTCGCGCGCCGTACGCCCATCGTCCGTCAGAAGGATGCGAGCTCGGGCCTGCATCGTCCGGCTCACAACATCGATGATGTTCTCCACCACGGCGGAAGTATCCTGGATCGCGGGAACTCGGACCAGTTGATCGAGCGCTTCCAACTCCACTGTCTGACGGCTCAAACGGGCGAAAGCGCGACCGGCGGTGGCGACCAGGCCGGCCAGCAACGCCAGCGTAAAGAGCGAGCGAAAGATCTCGGCCGTGTCGATCTGGCCGGAGACCGCGGGGTTGGCGGCGGCCAGGACATCGGCGGCGGCGAGCAGCGGCAGGGACAACCCCAACCACACGAGCCACGCCGAGGCCGATCGCGGCACGCGGCGAACAAAGCCGATCGCCGCGATGAACAGCACGGCGGCAGACACCAGCTCTACCGTGGCGCGCGGGGCCGGCGACCCCGATGGGGCGTTGATGGCGTAGCCGACCACCGCCGCTACCCCGGCGCCCGCCAGCACTGCCGCTAACGCGCCGGTCAAAGCCACCGGCCGGCGCGAGGGCAACGTCACACCGCGAGAAAAGGAAGCGAGGAGAAGGCACCCGGCCGCGAGAGCGTCTTCGATCGACCAGGCGTACGCCAGGGCTCCGGGCGGACGGGCCGTGATGAAAAAGGAGGGAAGCACGAGGCTCATAGTGGGAGCTATCGCCAGCAGGAGACCGGCGCCGGCATAGAGCGCCCAGCGACCGCCGTCGATCACATAGGTGTCGAGAAAGACATAGGCCACCGCGAGAATGACGAGAGTGGAGGCGGATGCCACGAGGGCGAGGGCGGCGGGCGAATGAGAGACAGCGCCCGCCATGAGCGCTATAACGACGGCAGCGATGAGGGCCGCCAGATATGCTGCGTACGCGGCCACACGGCCGGATTCAAGCAGAGGTGGAGGCGAGATCATCGATCATCTGGACAAACCGGTCGACATCAAAGGGCTTCCGCAGGTAGCCATGCGCTCCTGTCTGCTCGGCCAGCTCGCGCGCGTTGGGAAGACCGGTGATCAGGATCACGGGCGGCGCCTGAGCATGATACGCCGCGCGGATCTGCTCGGCCACCTCGCCACCATTCAGTCCGGGCATGATGTAATCCATCACGATCGCGGCAGGCGTTACCTGCAGCGCCGTCTGGGCGGCCTGGCTCGGCGTAGCCAGCACAACCTCATAGCCGGAGGCGTGGAGGATGTCGCTGAGCAGGCCGGCAAGATGCGCCTCATCCTCGACCACCAGGATCGTGCCCGCCAACTCTACCTCCAGCGCGCAAATTCCGTGTAGCGCGATAGTACTGCGACCAAGTGGTCGCTGTCCAACAACGGGGCGTGGAGGCGGCGATAACGAATGGAGGCGACGGTCGGAATCGAACCGACGATAGGGGTTTTGCAGACCCCCGCCTTAACCACTTGGCCACGTCGCCATAAAAATGGAGCGGAAGACGAGATTCGAACTCGCGACCCCCTCCTTGGCAAGGAGGTGCTCTACCACTGAGCCACTTCCGCTCGGTACCAATATTTATCATACCGGCGGAGCTAGAGTCAACGGATCACAGGGCCGTGCAGGCGTGCTATACTCCGCCGAATCCGCCTCTAATCCGCCTGCAAGGTGGGCAATTGGTACGGTCGTCACTCCTCTCTCTGCTGATCCTCCAGCTCGCCCTCGTCAGTTCCGTTGCAGCCTCTCCCGCGGGAGCACCTACGCTACGATTGACAGCTTCGCCGTCGGTCGTTGATGCGGGCGATGCAATAACCTTCATGCTCAAAGCGCAGAAGCTTGGCCCAGCCGCCGTGTCGCTCACCTTTGTGTCAAAGCATCACGGCTTCAGCGGCAAAATGCCGTACGTCAACGCCTGCGCCTGCTTTCGCGTTGCCGTGCGCCTGGCGCGACGAGTGCACTCCCTGGAACAAGGCAGGGCCACCGCGACAATCAAAGCACACGGGAAGACATTCCATGCCTTCACGAAATTCCAGGTGCGTGGACTGGCGAAGGGGCGCCGCGCGTTCGCTCCAGGTGGCCGGTCGATTCTCACGACGTGGGTCGCCGACCCACGGCCCCGGCCCAGTGAGCGGGAACACTACTGTGCCTGGGTGCACACCGTCGATCACCTGGGAGTGAAGGGGCTCGAGGTGAGATTCCGGGTCTTGTATCCCGGTAAGACGGTAAGCTGGCGAGCAGGCAAAACGCCGTCTTCCGGCGTGGTATGCAGCCACAAATCGATCGGCAAACCGCACCCCGGATCGAAAGTCAAAGTCTACGCCTATGCCGGCAAGCTCCACGCCAAAACCGACTTCCAGCCCCGGTAGGTCCAGTCCTCCCGCTCCCCGCGACTGAGTCGCGCGGCCTGGCCGGGCGACGGCCGCACCCTCGCAAGACGGCGCTCTTCGACTACATCGTGGGCTTCTACAACACCCATCGCCGGCACTCGACTCTCGGCTACCGCTTGCCGGCCGCGTTCGAGCGCCAGGGCCACGCAAGAGGCTGCCGCCCTTGGGCGTCGCAGGCCGCCATTCTGGTCCGGCTGGAACTACTTGCGGCAGCAGGTGAGAT
>JBOGSL010000007.1:0-12896 GCA_050695395.1 Chloroflexota bacterium
CGATTGCGGTCGTCCACGGCGCCTACGCCGCAACGGCCGCGTACTGCTCGGGTGACCTCGATCGAGCAGAGCACGAGCTGCGGCGCGGATTCGATATCCTTGAACGCCTCGGATATAAGGGCTACCAGTCGACCATTGCGGGCATGCTGGCGGCGGTGCTGATTGATCTGGGCCGTGAGGAGGAGGCCGAGGAGTTCGTCGCGATCTGTCGGGAGCTGACCGTGCCGGAAGACGTGTGGGCGCAGGTGCAACGGCGGGACGGGCGGGCGCGGCTCCTGGCGCGGGGCGAAAAGTACGCAGAAGCGGAGCGATTGGCGCGCGAGGCGGTTGCCTGGTCCGAGCGATCCGATGTCCCGGACCACCAGGGAGACGCTTTGCGCGATCTGGCCGAGGTGCTGGCGATGGCGGGCAAACGGCCGGAGGCAATTGACGCGCTCAACCAGGCATTGCAGCTCTACTTGGCTAGGGGAAGTGTGCCCATGGCGGCCCAGGTAAAGCAGCGGCTGGCAGTGCTGGGCGAACGGGATACCCCGGAATCGATCGGCCGCCTCACGTAGAGGCCCGCTCTCGCATAGACCGGGCACGCCGGAGTGCTGCCGGACTGCGACCCTCGATGCTCGGGCTTATGCCTCTCGGCTGCCGCGCACTACTGCGCCCGTTGATACAAGCCTGTTAGGCGCGCCTCCGCACCCACCTTGCCTTCCATAGCTCGCGTCAGTGCACCGGCTGTGGCTCCCGGTTCTAGCCCAACCGCCGCCTCTAAGGCGTAGAGCGTGAACCTGTAGCGATGCGGCGGCCCCGGCGGCGGACAGGGAGCTCCGTACCCAATCTTTCCGAAGCCATTTATTCCCTGGACAGCGCCAGAGTCGAGTTTCTCGACTCGCGGCAGCCCCGGAGGCAAACTCGTCACTGATGCCGGGAGATTGTAGAGCAGCCAGTGGATGAAGTCACCGCGCGGAGCATCCGGGTCATCGACGATCAGGGCAAACACTGCCGTCTCCTCAGGTTCGCCCGACCAAGAAAGTGGTGGCGAGACGCCGCGCTGATCGCAGGTGTACTGCTTCGGAATCGGGCCGCCCTCGATGAAAACCTCGCTCGTCAAGTTCACGGATTGAACGCCGGCGGGCTCTCACCCGTGAACGCGTCGACGTTTCGGCTTTCGCGGAACTCGTCCTCTCGACCGGCGATGGCGTCTTCTCCATCCGGATCACCGGACAGCGGAGCCTTCTTGACGCCGCCAGCGGCTGTGTCGGTTCCCAGGCCTCCGCCCTCGGGCAGCGAGCCTTCATTCTTCGGCTCGTCGGGTCCAAGTCCGGCGATGCTCCGTTCTTTGCTGCCCGGCCCCATTTCCGTCGTCGGCGGAATGTCTTCGCGAAGCTCGTCGGATCCCTCCGTCATTCCTCGTCCTCGTCGATCGGAGGCGGCTCGGGCGGCATTCCACTACCCACACTTGATCCTCCTAGGGTTCCGCTAGAGACTCCACCAACAGTGCGCATGCCACCAACTCGATCCACCACGCCACCTCCGCTGCCGCGGGCGCCGCCTGCCTCGGGCGACCCGTCGCCGACGTCGGTGCCTTCGCCCCCGGATCGCATGCCGCTCACCGTCGGGTTTCCGTCTGCTTCGGCGCCGGTCACGTCATCGGTCATCCCTTCCGGCCCACCGGGCTGGATTTCCTCCTCGTCGGACATGATGCATGCTCCTTTCACTCGCCCCTGGAGACGGCTAGTCAACTCTGCAACTCGCCGGCGGCACGGAGCAGAATCGCTCCGCGACTACAAACCAGTACGCAGGAAAATGGTGCGGCAAGCGTTGTGCCACGTAGGATTGGGTGGAGGCCTCGAATGGTGGTGGAAGTACAGGGTGAACAGTACTACAGCGCCGAGGAAGCGTGCGATGTCCTCGGGGTGAAACTTACGACGCTGTACTCATATGTCAACCGCGGACTCATCACCAGTTACCGCCAGGGAATTCGCCGTCAGCGCCTCTACCGCCGCGACGAGATCGACACCCTGCTCGAGGTGACGCCGGCATCGCAAGCCTTGCCCGCCGAGATCCCGCGCGCCGACTCCTGGACGGGCGAGCACTGAGGAAAGGCAGATGGACCAGTATGCAGCCGCTGTGCGTGCCCCCGACTTTCCGCCTGACCTCACCTGGGTAAACTCGAATCCGGTACGTCTCGCCGATCTCCGTGGCAAGATCGTCATCCTTGACTTTTGGACCTTTGGCTGAATCAACTGCCTTCACCTACTTCCTCAGTTGGGGAAGCTGGAAGCCAAGTACCGGAACGATCTGGCGATCATCGGCGTCCAATCGCCCAAATACCCGGCCGAAGCGATCGCTGCGAATCTGGAGAAGGCCGTCCAGCGACTGAGGGTCGAGCATCCCGTCGTGGAAGATGCAAATCACCGCATCTGGGATGCATACGGTGTCCGCGCCTGGCCCACGCTCATGTTCGTCTCGCCCACTGGCGAAGTTCTGGCCCGGCACGCGGGCGAAGCCTCCTTTGAAGCGCTCGACCGGGCGATTGGCCAGATGGCGGAAGAGTACCGAGCCGCCGCGGTCCTGAATTCCGAGCCTATCTCGCTGGGCGTTCACGAGGTTTCGCGGCCGATGACCGAGCTTTCGTTCCCCGGCAAGGTTCTGATCGCGGGGGATCGTCTTTTCATCGCCGATTCCGGCCACCAGAGGGTGCTTGTGTGCGACACCGACGGCCGGGCCCAGCACGTCATTGGAAGCGGCCGGCCTGGTCTACGAGACGGGTCGTTTGCCGAGGCGCAGTTCCACCGGCCCCAGGGCATGGCCCTCAGCTCCGACACCGACATTCTCTATGTCGCCGATGCTGAGAACCACGCCATCCGCGCCGTCGAGCTGCAAACCGGCGAGGTTCGTACCGTTGCGGGAACCGGCGGGCAAGCGCTGCGCGCCCAGCGCTTCGGGCCAGCCCGGTCGACGGACCTTAGCTCGCCCTACGATGTGGCGCTCGACGGCAGAGCCCTGTACATCGCGATGGCCGGCACTCATCAAATCTGGCGACTGAATCTGGACGAAGAGCAGATTGGGGTCTTTGCCGGGACCGGCCACGAAGGCTTGCGGGACGGGCCGGCCGAGTCCGCCTGGTTTGCCCAGCCTATGGGGCTAAGCCTCGAGGGCGAGATTCTGTACGTTTCCTGCGCGGAGACGCAGGCACTCCGGTCGGTGGACATCGCAGCGGGCCGCGTTAGCACGCTGGTGGGCGAAGGACTGTTCGACTTCGGCGATCGAGACGGTCCGGCCGCCCCCGCCCGGCTGCAGCACAACGAGGCCGTGGCCGCGGGTCCCGGCGCCCTCTACATCGCGGATACCTACAACAACAAGATCAAGATTCTGAGCGACGCGAAGGTCTCTGTCCTGGCCGGAAGCGGCGAAGCGGGCGACCTCGACGGCCCGGGAGCGGGCGCTCGTTTGTGGGAGCCGGCCGGGGTAAGTCTTCATGAAGACAGCCTGTACGTGGCCGATACCAACAATCACCTGATTCGCCTCGTGGAGCTGAGTTCCGGACACGTCCGAACGCTTACCGTGACCGTTCCGCCAGTTGGTCGATAGATGCTTCGACAGTGTAAACTCTTACGACTTGAGCGAAACCAGCCGAGCCTATTCGGGCTCGGCTGTCGCTTGTCGCAGGGCATGGAGGGTTACCAGTGGGACGGGAAAGCCGTCAACAGCGCCGAGCAAAGGCACGCCGGCAAGCGCAGCAGCCCGAGAAGCGCGGTCGCAACTGGACGGTGATCGGCGGAGGAGTGGTTATCGCCCTGGTGATCATTGCGGTGATCGGCTTCGCGGGTCTGAACGGGGGAAGTAGTGCCACGGCGAAAGCAACGGCCACGGCAGCCGCTGAGAATACGCCCGTGGCCGGGATCGCTTACGGCCAGGTCAAGTGCAGCTACAACGAGATGATCTCGGCCGGCTTCTACCACGAGCACGCCCACCTGAGCATCTATGACGCCGGCAAGCAGGAAGTGGTTCCCGCCGATATCGGGTTCAAATACCAGGACGACTGCCTTACCTGGATGCACACGCACTCGCCATCCGAGGGCATCATCCACATGGAGGCGCCATACAAGATCGTCCCCACCCTGGGTGAGTTCTTCCAGATATGGGGCACGCCACTGACGTCGAAGCAGATCGGTAGCTGGAAGGTGAGGCCGTCGCAAAAGGTGAAGATCTGGCTCAACCTCAAGCCTTACTCGGGTAACCCGAAGGACATCACGCTCCACCGACACACCCAGGTCACCATCGAGATCGGTCCTCCGTACGTGAAGCCCACCCAGTTCCCGTTCGCAAAGTACGGGGTGTAGCTGTAGGGCCGGACCGACAAGCACCGTCCGGCCGCGTAGTTCGTGGGGCGCATGGGGGCCGGCGCGCGGCTTCGCCCGGGGCTGCCCTTCAACCGGGCTAGACCCTAGGGGCTCCCGCCAGCAATTGCCGGCTCGCGCTCGAGAGACCGATACTCGGGCACACTTATGATGGGCGGCCGCTCGTGTTCCTCGATCTCTTTGACCTCCAGGAAGAGTTCGCTGGGTGAGTAGTGAATCAACTTCATGCTGTTGCTGATGTCGCCGGTTCCGGATAGAACGCCTCGCTGCTCGACGCGCTTGAGCGCGGTCTGAACGACGGCAAAGGCCATCTTGCTCAGCGACAGCAAGCTCTGATTTCGGTGGATGCGAATCTCCAGATCGGACTGGCCAATAGAGCGCAGCCCAAATTGTTCTAGTATGTCGATCAGCAGCCCCGTTTCCACACCGTAGCCGGTGAAGAAGGGAACAGACTCCAGCACTTCCCTCCTGCCGGCCATTTCCCCGGCTAGTGGCTGCACCAGCCCCGAAAGACGCGGGTAGAACAGGTTGAACAGCGGTCGAGCGGTCAGCTCGGTAACTCTTCCACCACCTGTGGTAAGAAGCTGGCCACCGAGATTGAGAGGCCGGCGGTAGAAGCCCTTAATGAAGCCGAGGTGAGGTTGCGTGAGCAACGGGCCCACCAATCCATAGACGAACTTGGCGTGAATGCTGGTAATGTCCGAGTCGATCCACACCACGATGTCTCCTTTCGTAACCGCAAGGCTCTTCCAGAGGGCCTCTCCCTTACCCACGTAGGTCCCCTGCTCGGGCAGAACCTCCGAGTGTCGATACACCGGCACGCCGAGACCACGTGCTATCTGCGCCGTGCGGTCTGTGGAATCGCTGTCGATCACGACCAGCTCATCTATCAGTCCGTGTCGTTCCATCAAGCTCCGCTGGATGGTGGTGATGATCTTGGCGATGGTCTTCTCTTCGTTCAGAGCCGGCAGCGCCACCGAGATGGTGAGCCCCTGCTGTTCCTTGAGGCCGGAGAGATAGCGGATGTTGCGGAACTCGTGGCTGTGAAATGTATTCTCGGCAAACCAGCGGTCGACCATCTGGGATATTTCGCTGTGGGGGCTTGTGGTAATTGGCGAATCGAGGCGGAAGGTCTCAGCCGTTACCGGCTCGTGTGTCTTGACCACCACCGCCGTCCCCGGAATCGCTATCGCGATACTCTCCGGTATGCGACCAAAGAGATGCGACGACCTGTGGTCGTGAGCGGCTGCTCCCATCACGACGACGTCATGCTCCATGGCTTCGCGGCGAAGAGCATCTTCAATATCTGCGGTCGCGACCTCGATCTCCTCAGTGCGGGCGTACTTCACCTGGTCGCGAGCCTGGCGGTAAAACTCTTCTTCTCGCCGTTGTCGTTCATCATTCCACGCGATATTTCTGACGTGAAGAAGCGTGAGCACCGCTCCGTGGCGCGTGGCCACGGCCTCGGCGAGCTCGAGCGCCAGCCGAGCGTGGGGCCCGCCTCGCACCGGCACCAATACCCGTTCCACCGGCCGATCGTGTCCCGTCTTGATCGCGGCTATGTCGACCGGAGGATTGACGACCATGCTGCTGAGGGACTTCGGCGCCACCCCGGGTTTCCAGCTGAGTAGCAGAAGGTCGGCGCGAAGCTCTTGAGCCGCCTCCCGGACACCTTCCTCGACGGAGCGCGCGGTGCGTACCTCGCCTCGTAGCTGGGTCTCGGGATGCGATTGAGCCAATCGCCGCAAAAGCGTGCGACGCCGGCGTGCGAGCAGGGCCCCTTCGCTAAGAGAACGGTCTTCCGGCACTTCGACCACACTGAGTACCGTTCCCTGACTCCCGTCCGGTTCCAGCAAAGCGTCGGCTATGGCCAGCAATTCCTCCGGAACCTTGGCGCCATGGACCGGTATGATGATGCCGGTCACTCAGTCACCACTCCGCCCTCCGGCCCCGCCGTCAGAAGCGGTACAAGACGCTCATCAACGATACGATCCCAACTGTATTCGCTCAATACTCTTCGGCGCAGCCGAGTGCTCTCTTGGTGCAGAAGTTCCATAATGCTCTCGGCGATTCTATCAGCGCTCGAGTCGAGGCTAAACGTGGCGCCGTAACCGCCCGAAACCTCACGGAAGATCGGAATGTCGGATAGGGCCACCGGAACGCGCGCCAGTCCCGCTTCGAGGATCGGAAGACCAAATCCCTCGGATGCGCTTGGCAGAAGAAGGATGTCGGCCAGCGCGTAGAGGTCGCCGAGCGTGCGCTGGCCCGGCGTCCGCTCCAGAACTTCCGCCAGGAAGACGACCTCGTCGTCAAGGCCTAGCTCGGCCCGGAGGGCCTTGAGCTCGTCCAGGTACTGTGCCGACCGAATGGGATGATGGGGCGCGGTCGGTCCGGTTACCACAAATCGCACATCCATCCCGACATTCTTGAGCGCTCGCACAGCCCGGATCCCCGCCTCGATGTTTTTCCGCCTGGTAACGCGGACGGGCAGCAGAATTACCGCGTCGCGGTCGTACAGGCGATAGCGCCGCGCCAGAGACCGGCCCTCCTCGGAGAGCCGCAGGAAGACGTCGGGATCGATCCCGTTGGGGATCACAGAAATGTCGGACCCGGGCAAGCGCCAGAGTGTTGCGAGTTCCAGGCGGCGCTGCTCGGACACGGTGACGTATCGAGTGTTGGGGGCCGGCTCGCGCAGCAAGTTCCACGGGTAGCCGGAGTGCAGAGTCGGAATGTAGAGTTCGTTGCTCCATGAGAGATCGTGGGACCAGGCCAGAACGCTGCCCGGCGTGCGCTCCTCGGCTAGCTGCCACAGGGCGGCGGTAAGCGGCAAGCTGAAGTGCAGCGTGAAGGCATTGTGAACGATCACGCGGTCCGCTTGCGCTACTAGCGGCTCGAGTCGCGCGAGAACGCTCTCGCGAGCTGCCTCAAATCGGGCGGTTACCCGCCCGTCCGCCAACTCGGCCTCTATGGTCCGGCTTTCTTCACCGGCTGCGTCGAGCTCGGGGATGACGTGTACTCCGCCGGCCTGGCGGCCGGCGATGACGGCAATGTCAAACCCTCTCTCGCGTAGCCGGGTGATGTGCTCCTGCATCACCTGCTCCACACCGCCAATCACACCGGGAGGCGTGAAGTGAAGTATGGCGAGTCTCACGATGTGGGACAGGACACTCGAACCCGCTTGTCTCCCAACCGCATGTGCTCGAGCGAAATGGCCGGCAGTAGTTCCGGCAATCTCGGATTGATCTCCACAGTCCCGAGCCGGCTGTTCGGCCGTGCGTCGAGCACGGTCTCCAGCAGCATGAACACGGCGCCTGCGGCCCAGGCCTGCGGGCTGCATGATACGACGTAGGCGGCCGGGCTGCTGTTAAAGCGCCGGTCGCGCTCGAAACCGCAGAAGAGCTCGGGTAGGCGTCCATCCGGAAAGCGCAGGCCAGCTTCGATCAGGCCGGTCACTATCCGATCGGCCGGCTCATCGAAGCCGGCCCGCCGCATACCAAGGGCTATCAGCGCGCTGTCGTGAGGCCAGACCGAGCCGTTGTGGTAGCTCATCGGATTGTAGTGGGGCGACGCGGCCGAGAGCGTCCGGATCCCCCAGCCGGAGAACATATCGGACATCAACAAACGCTCAACAACACCGTTGGCTTTATCCTTTTCATAGATTCCGGACAAGAGGCAATGACCGGCGTTGGAGGTAATCGAGCGGACCTGTCGCTTGTCGCCATCGAGTGCCTGGGCGTAGAAGCCGAGGTCCGGCATCCAGAAGTCGCGGTTGAAGCGCTCCTTGAGATCCGCGGCCTCCGTTTCCAGCCGGGTGGCAAGCGCCATCTCTCCTCGCTCCCGCGCCAGAGCTGCCATACCCGTTTTCGCCTGGTAGACGTAGCCCTGTGCCTCGACGAGCGCAATCGGAGGTTGGGCGTTGGAGCCGTCCTCGTACTGGCAGGAGTTCGCGGAGTCCTTCCATCCTTGATTCGTCACTCCTCCGTGCTCGTGGGCTTCGTACTCGATGTAGCCGTCGCCGTCAACGTCGCCATATCGGTCTATCCAGTCGAGCGCGCGTAGGGCCGACGGCCAGAGATCGTTGACGAGCTTCGGGGAATCCAGCCAGGCGTCCGCCTCGGCGAGCAACACGAGGAAAAGGGGAGTGGCGTCGACTGTCCCGAAGTAAGGGGTATGGGGCACTTCACCTAATCTGGCCAGCTCTCCTCGACGAAGCTCGTGCATGATTTTGCCCGGCTCCTCCTCCGAATATCGGTCGATCCCGGCCCCCTGGTGCTCCGCCAGAAATCTAAGGGTCGCCTCCGCGATGGACGGGTTGTATATAAGCGTTTGCAGGGCGGTGATGATCGCATCGCGGCCAAACGGCACGGCGTACCAGGGGATGCCCGCGTCCGGCACAGGGCCGCCCGAGGTACTTTCAATCAACGCGCGAAGATCGTAGCGGCCGGCGCGAAGAATTTCCTGATCGAACAAACGGTTTCCCGTGCTGATCGCTGTGCAATCCTCGTCCCAGGCGCGATATGATTCGGCCAGGTCATCCAGCGCGCGATCGAACAACGGGATTGCCGGCGGCTCGCCGCGTCCGACAACCGGCTGCACTCGCAGCACAATTGTTTCTCGCTGCTGGGGCAGAAGGCGGAGCGAGAAACGGGCGCCCGCGGCGTCGGCGGCGTCCGGAGGGCGGTCGAACGACACGTGGCTGGCGCGGCCGACATTGTCCCGACCCTGATATTGGAACCGTATGCCGCCATCGATGATGTCTCTTCCGATGACAGTATCCGGCTGGATGGCAAACTCGCGCACGGCGAACATGTCCCGGAAGTCGGCATCAACCAGCAGCGTGACATCAAGTTCGACGGGGAAACTATTGCAATTGAGCAGCCCGATACGTTCGTAGAGGGCATCCTTGCTGACGAACCGGCTGCGACGGATACTGATCGTTTGCGTCGGAACCGTTTTGCCCGCCAGTTTGAAGGCCGGATTGATGAGCTGGAAGGTGGCGATGTAGTGCTTGCGGCCCGTCGACGAGATGGGAATCGGCTTCCAACCGTTGATGACCAACTCGAGGCGGCTAAGGAAGCGCGTGTCGTGCAAGTAAAGCCCCAGGCCGTCGCCGTTGGCGCAGACATCACCGGCTGGATTGCTGATGAACTGGAGCTGATCTTCCTTGAGGGCGACACTGCCGGTGAGCATTACCACATAGCAATAGGCGCCACATTGCCCGACCTCGCCAGGCGGTGCCGGCGGTGAAAGATTTCGCGGGCGTGGCGCGATCTCATTATAAGTGACCGAGAACCAGCGAAAGGTACCGGTGTGCCGTGTCGATGTTGAGCTGATACTGCTCCAGGGCGGGCTCCGGTCCCTCAGGTGGATTGGCCTTGGCCAGGGAGTCGCCCAGAAACAACACGCCGATCTCCACCCAATCGTCCGGATGCTGACGCTTGACCTCCAACGCCAGTTGCTCGAACCGGTCACTTGCCAAAAACCCGGCGTCGAACTGCCCCTCGGATCGAGCGTTTTGGCGAAGCGTCCCCAGCACGAAGTGGTCGCGGGCGGCCAACCCGATGTAGGAGATTTGATCAGCGGTCAGGCCAAGCTCGGCGAGGTCCAACTCATCGGTCACTATCTGGCCAGAGAGCTTCTCGTGCCCGGAGAAATGAAACCGCTCCTTTCCCCGGGTCCGCGCTCCGAACTTGCCAAGATCGTGCAGCAGAATCGCGATTCGCAGAAGATTAAGCTTGCTCACCCCGTCAATGTGGACCTCGAGTACGTGCCGCACCGGCTCCCAAAGCCCCCACGATTCCAGGTACTCCGGCACGCGCACCTCGAAATCCCTGAGAAAGACCCGCGTATGGCTGATGATGCCCCACTGATGCCAGCGCGTCTGGTGATGTTCGCGAGAATCCGGGTGCTTCGCAAAGTCGATGTTCTGCGCTTGCGACACGTCGAGATGACGACGTATGACGTCCCGCGCCATCTCCGGCAGTCGTCGATCCAGCTCCTGAAGAATCGCATCTACCTGGACTTCTGTCATCTGTTGTCTTGGTATACTCCTACGACTTGCCGATGATCTCCTTCCGACACATACCACTTCTCGCCGTTGCGCTTGTCATAGTCGGCTGCGGCTCCGCGGCGGCTTCGAAGCCGACGGCGGTCCCTGCCACCAAAGCCCCGCCGACGCTGCACGCCGTTGCCGCGCGGTTCTCGCAGGCGCCGGCCATGGCCATCAATGCGCACAAGCACTACACAGCGATCGTCCACACCGGCAAGGGCAATTTCTCCATCGAGCTTCTCCCCAAAGTGGCGCCCTTGGCGGTCAACAACTTCGTCTTTCTCGCCCGGCATAAGTATTACAACCACAACCAATTCTTCCGGGTCATTGCCCCCTTCATGATCCAGACCGGCGATCCCAGCAACACGAGCTTCGGCGGCCCGGGATACACCTTCCGGGACGAGAAGGTCACTCTCAAGTACCGTCCCGGCATCGTAGCGATGGCAAATCATGGTCCCAACACCAACGGCAGCCAGTTCTTTATCTGCACCGGGCCGCAGGCGCTACAACTCCCGTCCAGCTACACCATCTTCGGAAAGGTCAGCGCCGGCATGAGGGTGGTGCACAAGATCGCGAACGTACCGGTCGTCAACAATCCCAGCGGAGAGCTGTCTCAGCCACTGACCCCGGTGTGGATGAAATCGGTCAACATCCGCGTGAGTTAGCGGTGGGTTGGCCTCCGGACCGCGTAGGGCCGGACCGCGGAACACCGCCGGAGCGCTCGTCGAGCACGAGCCTCATTCCTGCGTAAGGAGCAACTGCAGCCGCCGCTAGACATTGACGATTTTCGTGGAATCTCAATATAATGATCTCTCGAGGGCGATTAGCTCAGGCGGCTAGAGCGCTGCGTTGACATCGCAGAGGTCACTGGTTCAAGTCCAGTATCGCCCACCATGTATGGAACCTCGCATCTCCATCATCTGCCTCGGCGTTGCCGACCTCGCTCGTTCCTATCGTTTTTACCGGGACGGGCTTGGTTTTCCGACAACGCGCAAGCCCGAAGACGGCATCGTGTTCTTCCAAACGTCGGGCGCCACCCTGGAGTTGTTCCCCTACCAGGAGTTGGCCAGCGATGTGGGCCTGGGGTGGGACATGCCGAGGTCGAAATTTACGGGAATCACCCTGGCCCATAACGTTCCGGAGCGCGCTCAGGTCGACGAGATTCTGCAACAAGCCGCGAGGGCTGGAGGAGAGATCGTGAAGCCGGCGGCAGACACTTTCTGGGGCGGCTACTCAGGGTACTTCACCGATCCGGATCAGTATCTCTGGGAGATTGCCTGGGGTGCCTTCGATTTCAATCCCGACGGTTCGTTGCACATTACCTAGAGCCTGGGGTCGCACGTCTGTGATTGCGGGAAGTATTTCGTAGGGAGCCGAGCCACAGCCGGCCGATGGTAGCCTTAAGCATGACGCATGTTCTGGTTGATGGCTACAACGTTATCCGCGCCGATCCGCGGCTGCACTCACTGGAGGCGCAGAGCCTGGACACGGCGCGTCGTGCACTGGTGCAGACCCTCGCCAGTTCGCCACGGCTCTCCCGCTACCAGGTGGTGGTGGTTTTCGATGGGCGCTTCGGCACGCGCAGTCACACCGGAATCTCCCGGATGGGCCGCGTGGAAATCCTGTACTCGGGGCGTGGACGTCTGGCGGATGACGTTATCGTTGCTCAGGCGCGAGAGCTTGGGCCACTGGAGGCGGTGGTAGTAGTAACAAACGATATCGATGTGCGCGAGCAATGCCGGGCCGCGGGCTGCCGCGTTACCGCATCCGAAAATCTGCTGGACCAGATTCCCGGAACGGGGAATCTGACCGCCGTCGAGCACGAAGAATTTGATGCGCCGGCCAGCTTATCAACCGTCAAGCACGGCAATCCGCGGCGGACAGGCAAGAAAGCGCGCCGTCGCGACTTTCAGTTTTAGGAAGTAGGACGCAAGGTGGAAAACAAGAACGGGGACACCATTTGGGATGTCCTGATCATTGGAGCCGGCCCGGCGGGACTGGCCGCCGGGCTGTATGCGGCGAGGGCGATGCGCTCGACACTCATTCTGGAGCGCGCGATGCCGGGCGGGCAGATCGCCACGACCTCCGAGGTGGAGGATTATCCGGGCATTGAGATGACCACCGGGCCGGAGCTCTCCATGCAGATGATGGAGCACGCCAAGAAGTTTGGGGCGGAGGTTGAGATCGGCGTCGAAGTGATCAGCTCGGATCTCTCGGGCATTATCAAGCACGTGGAGACAGCCGAAGGTCGAACGATACAAGCACGTACCGTGATCATCGCCACGGGAGCGAACCCGCGCACCCTGGGTGTTCCCGGCGAGGACAAGCTGCGAGGCCGCGGCGTGTCCTACTGCGCGGTTTGCGATGGCCCCTTCTTCCGCGACCGGCACTTGGCCGTCGTGGGCGGCGGCGACGCCGCCTTCGACGAGGGCCTCTACCTCACCAAGTACGCCTCTCTTGTCAGCATCATCCACCGGCGCGACGAGTTTCGA
>JBOGSL010000008.1:0-7590 GCA_050695395.1 Chloroflexota bacterium
CTGCTCGCAGGCGTGTTGGCCGGCCAGCGAATCGCGGCGCGGGTGGAGGGCGACTCGACGCTCAGCACGAGACCGATGCAGCGGGTCATCGAGCCGCTCGCACTGATGGGCGCCGAGATTGAGTCGAATGAGGGCCGCCCGCCACTCACTATTTCCAATAATGGCGGCTCGGGCTCCCGGCTGCAAGGCATCGACTATGCACTGCCCGTGGCCAGCGCACAGGTGAAATCGGCGGTTCTCCTGGCTGGACTACGCGCGCGTGGGATGACCCGAGTGCACGAACCTATCGCCACGCGGGACCACACCGAGCGAATGCTTGAGGCGGCGGGGCTGAAGCTGGAGCGCGCCGCCGGTTGGATCGGAGTGGAGGGCGGACAGTCTCTTCAGCCTTTCTCCCTCGACGTTCCGGGGGACCAGTCGTCTGCCGCGTTCCTGTTCGCGGCGGTTGCCCTGCAAGGCGGCCGCATTACAGTACGTCGTCTCGGCGTCAATCCAACGAGAACTGGATTTTTGCGGGTGTTGGAGCAGCTGGGATGTTCGGTCGAGACTTCGAACCCAAGTGTCGAATTCGGCGAGCCGGTGGCGGACGTGACCGTCCGGGGAGAGGCGCGGGAGTCGGTCGAGGTAACTCCGGAGCAGGTGCCGGAGTTGATCGATGAGTTGCCGCTGCTGGCACTGGTGGCAACACAAGCGAAGGGACGCACATCGATTCGCGGGGCGGCGGAACTGCGCGTGAAGGAAACTGACCGTATTGCAACCACCGCCCGAGCCCTGAGAGCGCTCGGGGCGAACGTGCAAGAGGCGCCGGATGGATTGTGTATCGAGGGAGGCCAGAATCTGCGCGGAAACGAGGTCTCGTCGGAGGGCGACCACCGCCTCGCCATGATGCTGGCGGTGGCGGGCACCGTGGCTAAGGGAGAGACCGTCATCTCGGGAGCGGAGGCCGCTCGCGTATCGTTTCCCGGCTTCATCGACACCGTAACCCGGCTTGGAGGGAGAGTCAGTGGCGTCTAACCGCTACGCTATCATCGGCGACCCGGTAGATCACAGCCGATCTCCCGCCATGCAACTCGCTGCTTTCGGGGCACAAGGCATCGAGGCCACCTATGAACGTCTGACGGTCGAAGAAGTGCAGCTGGTAGAGGTGGTGAAGCGCCTCGCTCGACAGTACGTCGGGTTCAACGTGACCAGTCCGCACAAGCAGCGCATCCTTCCCTTACTAGACGAGATCGATCCCGTGGCCACGCTGGTCGGTTCGGTCAACACCGTCCGTTGCCGCGGTGGACGGACGATGGGCTTCAATACGGATGTGGGCGGCTTTCGGAGAGTGTATGCCGGGCTGAGGATCGACCCCGGAGTGAGGGTGATGATCTTTGGCACCGGCGGGGCGGCTCGCGCGCTGCTTCCCGTACTGCGCGAGGCGGAGGCGCACGTTACGTTGGTAAGCCGCGCCTCGGCAGAGACGTTCTTGCCTGATTGCTCCGTTATCGTTCTCGACGATCCTTCACTCCAGAGGGCCGTGTGGACCTCTCAGCTACTGATCAACGCGACGCCCCTAGGCCTGGCGCACTTCCCGGACCGCTCTCCCGTTCCCCGAGAGATTCGACTCAACAGCGAAACCCTGGTGCTCGACCTGATTTACGGCCGGAAGACACCGCTTTTGCAACAGGGCGACGACGCAGGCTGCCGTACCCACGACGGGCTCGAGTTGCTCGTGCAGCAAGGCGCCGAGGCGTTCCGGCTTTGGACCGGCCTGGAGGCGGATGTCAGTCTTATGCGTCAGGCGGTGCAGGAGGAAGCTTCGTGCTCCGTTATCTGACGGCCGGCGAGTCACACGGGCCGGCGCTCACGGGTATTCTCGACGGCATGCCCGCGGGCATGTCCCTCGATGTCTCGCGCATCAACTCCGACCTTCGTCGGCGACAGGGCGGGTACGGCAGGAGCGGGAGGCAACACATCGAGCGCGACGAGGTGCAGATCCTCGGAGGCGTGGTAGAGGGCCGCACCACCGGCGCGCCGCTCTCCCTGCGCATCGAGAACCGGGACTTCGCGCGTCAGCAGGCCCGGGAGCAACCGGTGCTGACCGTACCTCGCCCCGGCCATGCCGATCTAGCGGGAGCACTGAAGTACGGTCTGTCCGATTTGCGAGTGGTTCTGGAACGGGCCAGCGCGCGTGAAACCGCCATGCGGGTCGCCATTGGGTCCATCGCAAAGCAACTGCTCGGCGAATTCGACCTACTCGTGGCGAGCAGGGTAACCGAGATTGGCGGCGTTTGCGCGCCGGAGGCCGACCTTTCGACCGCGGCCGCGCGAGATCGTATCGAAGCCTCACCGGTGCGCGTTTCCGACGACGAGACTGAGCGACTGATGATTGCCCGGATCGATCGAGCCCGCCGGGAGCGCGACACTGTCGGTGGCGTGGTCGAGGTTCAAGCTCACCGCGTGCCGATAGGGCTAGGCAGCTATGTGCAGTGGGATCGCAAGTTGGATGGTCGCCTCGCTCAGGCTCTGATGAGCATTCAAGCGATCAAAGCAGTCGAGATTGGCGACGGTCGCGAGGTGGCGCGACTGCCCGGTACTCAGGCGCACGACTCGATCGTGGGCAAAGATTTCGAGCGTGGAAGCAATCGAGCGGGCGGGCTCGAGGGCGGCGTGACGAACGGAGCGCCCCTCGTAGTACGCGCTGCCATGAAGCCTATCTCCACGACGCTGACCCCGATGCAGAGCATCGATTTGAGGGACGGTTCGCCCGCCGAGGCTGTGTATCAGCGTTCCGACATCTGCGCGGTCCCGGCCGCGAGCATTGTGGCCGAGGCGATGGTCTCGCTTGTCCTAGCGGATGCGTTTTTGGAGCGCTTTGGCGGCGACAGCCTAAGCGTTATACGTCAAAGGTACGGGCCACGGTGAGTGTCGTTCTAACGGGATTCATGGGAACCGGCAAGACATCCGTTGGGGTCGCGCTGGCCCGTCGACTAGGCGTGCGGTTTCACGATACCGACCAGTTGGTGGAAGCCGCCGCCGGACGAAGCATTCCGCAGATATTCGCCGAAGAGGGCGAGAAAGAGTTTCGGCGGTTGGAGAGCGAGGCTTTTCGGAAGGCGCTCGCCGGTCCGGCGGCAGTGATCGCGACAGGCGGCGGCACGCTTCTCACGGAGGAAACTCGAGCCCTGTTGAATGGAGATCAGGTCTTCACCCTTATCTGCGAGCCGGCGGAGCTACGGCGCCGGTTAGGGGGGCAAGGAGATCGGCCGTTGCTCGACCTGACGCCGGGCCGCTTGGAGCGTTTGCTGGACCAACGGCAAAGCGGCTACAAGCAGTTCCGGCAGATCGATACCACGGGACGCTCTCCCGACGAGATCGCCGAGCAACTTGTCGCCATCGCCGGGGCGGGCGAGCCGGCCGAACTGGTGTTCGATCGGCGGCAATCGTCGGTGCTCGAGTTTGGGCCGGGATTGTTGCAGCGGCTGGGCATGATGGTGAAAGGCGGGCCGCCCGGAGCAATCGTGCTGCTGACGGACCGCAATGTAGAGTCGGCGGGCTGGCTCGACCTGGCACACAGATCGGTTCGGGATGCCGGTCTGGAGGCGGAGACAGTAGTTCTCGAGCCGGGTGAGCACGAGAAGTCGATCGAATCTCTGACCCTGCTCTATCAGACCTGCCTCGACGCCGGACTGGACCGCCAGTCGACGGTCGTGGGTCTGGGCGGCGGCGTGATCGGTGACCTGGCGGGCATGCTGGCCGCTACCTACTATCGAGGCGTTCGGCTGGTGCTGGTTCCGAGCACACTTCTGGCGCAGGTGGATGCGAGCATTGGCGGAAAGGTGGGGATCGACTTCGGTGGAAAGAATCTTGTCGGGTCGTTCTATCCGGCTGACGTCGTTCTCGCCGATCCGAATCTGCTTGCCACGTTGCCGGTGATTGAGCTACGCAACGGGCTGGTGGAGATGGCAAAGATCGCTGCACTTCGGTCCGCCGATCTTCTCGCCGGACTGGAGGGGCTCGAGCGGCCGGAAGCCGTCCTGACGAAGCCGGACCTGCCGCGGCGAGCGGCCAGGCTCAAGGCTCAGCTGGTGGCGCTCGATCCGTTCGAAGAGGGCGACCGCGCTCTGCTCAATTTCGGCCACACGGTGGGTCACGCTCTCGAGTCCGCCGGCGACTTCGGGCTCTCGCACGGCGAAGCTGTAGCGATCGGCATGCTGGCCGAAGCGAGGCTTGCGGTGAAGCTGGGCTGGGCGGAGCACGAGGTGCTCGAAAGATTGACGGCGCTGTTGGCGAACCTCGGTTGTGCCGCTGCGGCGCCCGACCTGGATGCAGCGGAGGTGCTGGACCACATGCAAAGAGACAAGAAGCGGTACGATGGCAGAATTCGCATTGCTTTTCCGCGTCGAGTCGAGGACGGGTGTATGCGCGCCATCTCAGAAGCCGAGGCCGAAGAAATGGTGGGATATGCGCTGGGCGGATCGTCATGAGCAACGTGTTGGTGTTGCACGGCCCGAACCTCAACTTGCTGGGCGTGCGCGAACCCGATATCTACGGTCGCCTCACGCTCCAGGAGATCGATCAGAAGATCGCTGAGAAGGCATCGGAGCTTGGCCTCCAGATCGCGAGCTTCCAGTCCAACTACGAGGGCAAGCTGATCGACCTTCTCCAGGAGCATATCGGCTGGGCGAGCGGTGCCTTGCTCAATCCCGGTGCATTCACCCACTACAGCTATGCCTTGCGGGATGCCGTCGGTTCCGTGCCGTATCCAGTCATCGAAGTGCATCTATCGCTGCCGGCCCGTCGCGAGCACTTTCGCCGCCGCTCGGTGATCGCCCCGGCCTGCCAGGGCCAGGTGGCCGGCTTTGGCTGGCATAGCTACGAGGTTGCCCTCGACGGCCTGGCCGCCCTTCTCCGAGACGAGCGATGAAGGCGATCCGAGGCGCGGTGGTAGTAAGCGCGAACACGGCGGCAGCTATCGAGAGCGCGACGCGCGAGCTGCTCGAGGAGATTGGCCGTCGCAACGAACTCACGCCTTCGGATGTGATCAGCCTCTTCTTCACTCTCACAGACGACCTCGATGCCGACTTTCCGGCGCGGGCCGCGCGACTAGCCGGCTGGGACGTTCCCATGCTTGACATGCGCGAGGTTGCCGTCCCCGGCAGCCTTCCCCAGTGCCTGCGCGTCCTCATGCACGTGGACCGTGGCGGTCCGGTCCAGCACGTCTATTTGGGGCAGGCCGGCCGGCTACGGCCTGATCTCGCATGACCCACTACACGACGGCCGGCGGCGTGACAATTTGTCGCACGATCGACGATCTGCCGGTCGACGGCGCAATCCAGCCGGTACAAGCGGCGCTGGACAGCCGCCGTGGCGTGCTTCTGGCCTCGAGCTACGAGTATCCGGGACGATACACGCGCTGGGACATCGGGTTCGTCGATCCGCCCCTGGCGGTTACGTGCCGAACTCTGCTGGCAGAGCGGGGTGACGCCGGAAGCGAATTCGAGGTGGCCGCGCTCAATGATCGGGGCAAGCTTCTGCTGGAGGCCATTTCGCGTGTCGTTGAAGAACTACACGCCGTCGTGGATCCGGCGTTCGACAACGACGTCGTTCGAGGAAAGACGAGACTACCGGACACGAGTTTCACTGAGGAGGAACGCTCTCGCCAGCCGTCGATCTTCTCCGTTCTGCGTGCCATCATCGCTCTCTTCGCCGCCCCGGATGATCCTCACCTCGGCCTTTACGGCGCCTTCGGCTACGATCTGGCCTTTCAGTTCGAGCCGGCGACTCTCCGATTGGCCAGGCCGCCCGATCGGCGCGATCTCGTGCTGTACCTGCCCGACGAGATCGTCGTGGTCGATCACCGTCGCGAGCGCGCCGAGCGGCGTCGCTACGACTTCAGCGTCGGGACGCGGTCTACCGCCGGCCTGCCGCGCACAGGATGCTCCACGCCCTTTGTTGCCGGTTCCGGCGACTGCGTCGTTGATCACGAGCCGGGAGAGTATGCCGATATAGTGCGCCAGTCTCGCGAGGCGTTCAAGCGGGGCGATCTTTTCGAGGTGGTTCCGGGGCAAACTTTCTCCGAGCCTTGCTACGTGCATCCCTCGGTCCTGTTCCAGCTCCTTCGGGAGCGCAATCCGGCTCCATATGGCTGTTTCATCAACCTGGGAGACGGCGAGTATCTGGTGGGAGCCTCGCCCGAGATGTATGTGCGCGTCGATGGGGATCGAGTCGAGACGTGCCCGATTTCCGGAACGGTCGAGCGCGGAAGAGACCCCATCGGCGATGCCGGCCAGATCCGGCTTCTCCTCAACTCGGCGAAAGATGAGGCGGAGCTGACGATGTGCACCGACGTGGATCGCAACGACAAGTCGCGTATCTGCCGGCCGGGAAGCGTGCGCGTACTGGGCAGGCGACAGATCGAGATGTACTCTCGGGTAATCCACACGGTGGATCACGTGGAGGGAAGGCTGCGTCGCGGCTTCGACGCGCTCGATGCTTTCCTTACGCACGCCTGGGCGGTGACGGTTACCGGCGCGCCCAAAGCTCGTGCCATGCAGTTCCTGGAGGATCACGAGAAGTCGCCGCGCGCCTGGTATGGGGGCGCGATCGGCTGGCTGGGCTTCAACGGCACCATGAACACCGGCCTCACCCTCCGAACGGTGCGCATCATCCAAGGTATCGCGGAGGTTCGCGCCGGAGCGACCTTGCTCTTCGACTCCGACCCGGAGGAAGAAGAGCGTGAGACGCGCCTCAAGGCTGCCGCCTTTCTGGAAGCGGTCAAATCAGGCGACGATACAGAACACGATGTCGTCGCCCTCGACGACATGCCCGGCGCCGGCAAGTCCGTCTTGCTGGTCGATCATCAGGACTCTTTCGTTCATACGCTGGCCAATTACCTACGTCAAACTGGCGCGGAGGTCACTACCCTTCGCTTCGGCTTTCGCCCAGAGGAGCTGGACCGGCTCCGCCCGGATCTGCTGGTCCTCTCGCCCGGCCCGGGCAGGCCCGAGGACTTCCAGATGGCCGCCTTGATCGAGCAAGCTCTGGCGCGGCAGATACCCGTTTTTGGCGTATGTCTGGGGTTGCAGGGCCTGGTCGAGTACTTCGGCGGAGAGCTAGCCGAGATGCCGCTGCCGGTACACGGAAAGGCATCTCGCGTTTCCAACGATGGCACAGGCGTCTTCGCCGGCTTGCCGGACCGGCTGCTGGTGGCCCGCTATCACTCGCTCTGCGCCGTGCCGGCCTCCATTCCGAGCTGTCTCCGTGTCACGTCCCGCTCCGAGGACGGAAACGTCATGGCGATCGAGCATCGCGAGCGTCCCGTCATCGCGGTACAGTTTCACCCCGAGTCCATCCTCACGCTGGCCGACGACCACGGCCTACGGCTCGTCCAAAACGCCGTTCGCCGACTGACAAAAGAGCGAACCAAGCCGTCCTCTAGACTCGGCGCCTAGCCGCCGTCAGGTCCGTTATACGGTAGCCGAGGGCCCAGGGAAAGCGAGAGGCCACAGCGGCGCACGCCCACCTGTTCTCGGGGCCTCGATTCCCGCCCGAGTGCCGAACTCAGGTGGCCGGAGGAAAGCGGGGGGGCCGGAGGAAAGCCGGCGG
>JBOGSL010000009.1:0-3810 GCA_050695395.1 Chloroflexota bacterium
GTTCCTCGTCAGCGTCGGAACGAGGAGGGCGGTGTCCGAGAAGGAATCCGAGTACGAGAGATCACGCCCACAGAGGGCAACGGGCTGCTGCGGATCGTGCGGCGATCCTCAGGCCGCCGCTTTCGACTCCGGGTGTTCGATCCAGCGGCGGAGCTCGGCCCCGGAAGCACTCAAAACGACGGCCCGCTTCACTGAGGCGAGGTCGGATCGGTAGGGGCGAAGCCGTGCGATGGGCGGTCTTCGTCTACGCGTTCACGACGCAGGGACGGCCGTCTGGCCCCGCTGCAGGACGACCTCCCATCCAGGGTCATCTACCGTAACGCGGATCTCGCCTCCGTCCCATTCGAGGTCGCAGAACGTACTTCCGACCGGAATTCTCCCCAGCCGGGCGCACGTCCATGTATCGGGAAATTGCGGGGCAACTTCGATCCGCCGGTTGATGGCATCCGGGCGAAAGCCAAAGAGGTGGCTGACGATTGGACGCGTCAAACCGTAGGCGGACCAGGCCTGGACGAAACAACCTCCGTCCGGTGAGATCTCCGAAATCGCCCCTGGCATGTGCATCGCGAGCGTGCTCGCCACGAGTCCGGCGTATTTCACTGCCTGATTGAGCCGGCCGTAAACCGCTTCGGCAGCCGCCAGCGCTCCGGTATTGATGCTAAAGACCGGGGAGCCGAAAAGGCCGTTGGCCGACATGCCCCATTGGCTGGTGAACTCGGTCCCTTCCAGTCGTCGCAGCGCGCGCTCGGCACGATCAGGCGGAGCCAGTCCGGCTTCGATAGGGCACACGATAGTCCAGCTGCCGAGCATCCAGGGACGCTGCGTGTCCTGTTTCGGATCGAGTTCGGCCAGCTCTAGGAGCCGCCGCAAGCTTGCTGCCGTCGCGTCCTGACCGTGTTCGATAGCCTGAGACAACCATGATTGAAGACGTGGAGCGATCTCGGCGGGGGAAGCGATCAGGTCGCCGTACAATCCCTCCTCCTCCATCCAGAAAGCCGCATCGAGTTTCGCGCTCAAGGCATCGTAGAGCCCGCGACACCGCACGAAGGTCTCGACATCGCCCATCTTCCCGGCCATGTCAGACAGCGCGCGCAGAGCCAGGATCGTGTGAACCGCAACGTCGACGCAACGAACGTCAAGTCCCTCAATCTCGACGATTCCGTACCCAGCCGGCAACTGGGCCGCGGCGGGTTCGGCGTTTCCGAGCACCCAGCCCAAGAGGCCCTGCCGGCAGAACTCGTAGTTGCGCTCCAGAAATGCGCGATCACCCGTCCACAGAACAATCTCGTGAACAGCAGACACGAAGTGGGCGGTTTCTTGCGTGCAGCCAGGGTGTGCGACATGGCCGAGCGTTGTGCATTCGTGCAGTACCCGGCCCGAGTCGCCGTTCGCGATCCGGCTGCGCTCTCGGAGCAGATCCAGCGTATCGCACGCGATCTCGCCCTGACCCAGCGCCAGCAAGCTTGGAACCGCGTAGCAGCTATCGCAACCGAACCACCACACATAATCGGCGGCGCCGGCCCCGATGCCGCGCCCGACGCCCGGCACGTCTCTGACCAACCAGTCGTTGTTGCACTTGAGCCAATCCCAGGCGCGCTCGATCGTCTCGTCCGGCACGGACAGGCGGCTTCGCCCCAGCATCACTTCGTAGCGGGCCCTCTTGCCCTGGTCCTCGGCTTCAACCGTCCCGATGCTTCTAAACGTCCGCCGTACGTCCTCGCTACTCCCGATGCCGCCGGCCACGACGATTCGCAGCGTCGCCTCCCTGTCGGCCAGAATGTCAAAATCAAGCGCCACGGTCACGCCGGTCCCCCGCGTCTCTTCCGGAACACCCACCCCAACCTGGCGGCTCGCCGGATACGTATCTGGCGAGCCTACGATCAGATGCCAGGGATTGCGCGTGTCGGAGCAAACCCAGGCGCCCAGCTCGGAGTCGAAATCCGCTCGATCGGCACCGTCGCGGATCCCATCCAGCTCCGCCAGCCAGACCGGCCGGAGGTCGCTCCGCAGGCAGAGGCGAACGCGCAAGTATCGCGGCGTCGGGACCCGGAACTCGTAGGAGATCACCAGCGCGGGGCGGTCGTCCGGTACGAGCTGGCGTCGCGTTATTGACAGCCCGTTTGGGGCATCGTAGTGGAAGGCGCTCCAGTACGGACCCGACACGAACTCACGAGCCGCCGGCAGCCAGGCGCCGTCGACGGCCAGCCAGAAGCCGTCGGCAAGCTTAATCGGATGGGCCCACACGCCTCCCATCTCGCCCACAACATGCCAGCCCAGATCCGGAAAGCCGCCGTCCTGCGTACCCACGACGTACGCCCGCGAGCCGGCAGTGATGGCGGGATCGGACAGCCGATCGGTCTTGGAGAGCGCAAACGTTTCGGGCATGTACGCCGCCGTGTGAACCACCTTACGTGTGCTGGCGAAGCCGCCATCAGGCTCAGAGATTTTACTCCAGATTCCACCTTGACGAGATGATGGGGACAGGCTAGGATAGATGTACCGAATCGTTTCGGATCGCGAGGAGGCGGGACCTGGAAAAAGTCCGCGCACACTCCGCCACGATCAAGGACATCGCGCAAACCGTGGGCCTTTCCATCACGACCGTGTCCCGCGCGCTGAACGGCCATAGCGATGTGGCTCCGGCGACTCGGGCTCGCGTCGAGGAGGCCGCGCGCGACCTCGACTACCACCCCAACATGTTTGCCCGAAGCCTCCAGACGAGCCGGGCCGACGCCATAGCCCTGATCATTCCCCACGTCCTGCACCGCTCCTTCGACACTTTCTGGCTCGACTTCATCGCCGGAGTCGAGGCGGCTTGCACACGGAAGGGCGTCGATCTGCTCTTAACGGCGACCGACGACGAGGTGACGCCGAACTTCCGTCGCGTCGCTCGCGGCCGCCGGGTGGACGGTGTCCTGCTCTGCGACGTACGTCGCACCGACCCACGCGTTGCCTACCTGAGCGCCCTGGCCCGTCCCTTCGTCTGCTTCGGGCGCACCACCGATGACCACGACTACGCGTACATCGATGTAGATGGAGCTTCCGGCGTCTGCACGGCGGTCGAGCACCTGCTAGGGCTGGGGCACCGCCGCATCGCCTATCTCGGGGTGGATCCGGATTTTGGTTTTTCGCATTTCCGCCTCCACGGGTACCAACAGGCGCTCTCCGGGCAGCACGTGCCCCTGGATCCGGATCTCGTTCGAGAGTCCTTGACAGAGTTTAATGCTGTAGCGGTAATTCGTGAGATGCTCAGCTTGTCGTCACCGCCAACGGCGATCTTCGCCACGGCCGACTTCCTGGGCGTTGCCGCCGTCAAGACGGCGCGCGAACTGGGCCTGCGGATTCCTGACGAGCTCTCACTCTGCGTCTTCGACGACAGTCCGCTGGTTCGGCACCTTGATCCGCCACTGACCGTGGTCAGCCAATCCAATCGACGGCTCGGTGAGGAAGCGGCGCGGCTTCTGCTGGATCGCGTCGGGAACCCCGCCGCACCCGTCATCCAGCGTCTGGTGGTCCCTGCCTTGGTTATCCGCCAATCGACGGGCCCAGTGAACGACGACCGGGTAGCCGAAGGGTAGGGAGGGCCGAGCGACGGTTGCATGATTCAACGTGGAAACGTTGACAAGTGGTGCGGGTAGGAGAACAAAAGAAACCCGCCGAGGGACACGACATACAACTACTCGGAGGTGGAGACGGAAAGTTTTTAGACAACGTACTTCAAATCAGTAAGCCAAATGCCTAAACATCAAGTGAAGGAGCTATTAAGGTGAGTCGAAAACGCTTTGGATTCAACGTCGCAGTGGTAGCCGC
>JBOGSL010000010.1:0-2550 GCA_050695395.1 Chloroflexota bacterium
GTTTCGGCAAGCCGAAGCGGGTACGACTCGAGCCTATGCCGGGCTCGGATTAGGACTCGCGATCGCCAAGGAACTCGTGGAGCTACACGGCGGCACCATCCGCGCAAGCAGTGAAGGCGAGGGGCAAGGGGCGACCTTCACGGTTTACTTGCCGCTCGAGCGCCGCCATTTCACGGCACCCGATGAGTCGGCCATGGCATCCGAGCAACACGAATTACGCGACATCGAGGTGCTCCTCGTGGAGGATGAGACGATGGCGAGGGAGACGACTCAACGGTTGCTCGAGGAGCACGGGGCGCAGGTGCGTTCGGTGAGTTCGGCGAGGGCCGCACACGAGGCCTTTGGGATCCGGCGCCCCGATGTGATCGTCGCGGATATCGGCATGCCCGGCGAGGACGGGTATACGCTGCTCAGGGGGCTGCGCCGCACTGAAAAGGAGCAGCAGACCGCACATGTTCCCGCGATCGCAGTGACGGCATTCGCACGCAGCGAGGATCGCCAGAGTGCGTTGGCGGCGGGGTTCGATGAGCATCTGCCCAAGCCGGTGGACCCGGACCAGCTGATCGCCGTGGTCGCACAGCTAATTTCCAATCGCTTCCCCTCCGAAGAATCGGGCTAAAAGGATGATCTGGTGCGATTGAAATCCTGACCACAGACCTCGGATTGCGAGCACCGCATCTGCTGGTCAGCAGCAATAATGATCCACATAAGCTCTATGAGCAGGGTGAGCGAATCTTTTGCATCCGAAAGCCGATTGTTGCGGCCGTCCAGGGCGCTGCCATTGGCGGAGGTCTTGGACTTGCGATGGCTGCCGATTTCCGCATCGCGACACCGAGAAGCCGCCTCTCCGCTAATTTTGTCAAGCTGGGCACCCATCCAGGGTTCGCTCTGACATATACGCTGCAGAGAACAGTAGGACACCAAACCGCTGCTTTGGTCCTGTACACCGGGCGGCGGTTCGGAGGAAAACAGTGTGTCGATCTTGGTCTCGCGGACGAACTCGTCGACGAGGATCAGTTGCGCATTCGCGCCATTGCGCTCGCGACGGAGATCGCTGAAAATGCGCCGCTCGCGGTTGAGGCCACACGAGAAACACTGAGAGCAGATCTCGTAGTTGATATAAAGACCAGAACTCTGCTGAAAGCGGACAAACAGGTCCGATTGAAGGCAACTGCAGATTTTAAAGAGGGTGTGCGCGCGGTAGCGGAGCGGCGCCCTGGAAATTGGTTGCGCCGATAGAGGGCTCGACATCCGAGGCGGCGTTGTGAGCGGTCGCGCGGCATCTTCAAGCCGGAGAGCGACCAGAGCCGTCGCCTTCGACTAGGCCTTCTCGCGGCAGGCGTTGGTATAGCGCGCCGGGGTGACCGCGGCCGGACCGAAGCCGGCCAATTCTGGCGGCCTTGCTTCATCGCGCACCAGGGCTGCCGTAAGGGCCGCGGCGGCGGGCGCCGTCTGAATGCCGTGCCCGCCCTGCCCGGCGAGCCAGAGGAACCCCGGCGCCGCATGATCGAAGCCGATGACGGGCGATCGGTCGGCGGAAAACGAGCGGAGGCCTGCCCAGATCCGGCATTCGCGCTTGACGCTTGCCACCGTTGCTTTCTCGAGGCGGTCGACGGCAATGGCAACATCGAGCTCTTCTGGCTGCGCGTCGTACGGCTCGACCGGAGTCTCATCCGGCGATGAGACCAGGAGAAGCCCGGCGTCGGGCTTGAAGTAATAGGCTTCATCGATGTCGATCGTTATCGGCCAGTGGTCAGAGATCTCGCGATCGGAAAGCTCCACTAACCCGCCTTAATCCCTCATTTGCGAGGCTTGGGCAAGACTATTTGTCTTTCCGGCCTCTGGAAAGACCATTTGTCGAAATCAGGACATTATTGTCTTTTTCTAGGCCCGAGCTCACTCCACCGTCACGCTCTTCGCCAGATTCCGCGGCTGGTCGACGTCGGTGCCTTTGAGGATGGCGACATGGTAGGCGAGGAGCTGGAGGGGAACGGTGTAGACGGCGGGGGCCTGGAAGTAGGTGACGTGCTTCGGCATCTCGATGACGGTGACGCCGTCGCTCGGCTGCAGGCCGGATTCGGGGTCGGCGAAGACGATGAGCTCGCCGCCGCGGGCGCGGACTTCCATCAGGTTGGATTTCAGCGTCTCGAGCAGGTCGTTGTTGGGCGCGACGGCGATGACCGGCATGTCGGCGTCGACCAGCGCTAGGGGGCCGTGCTTGAGCTCGCCGGCAGGGTAGCTCTCCGCGTGGATGTAGGAGATTTCCTTGAGCTTCAGCGCCCCTTCCATGGCGATCGGGTACAACGCGCCGCGGCCGAGGAAGAGGGTGTGGTGCTTGTCGGCGAAGCGCTCGGCGAGGCGGTGAATGACCGGATCCAGGGCGAGCGTCTTCTCTATGAGGGACGGCAGCTCGACCAGGCGCGTGACGAGGCCCCGCTCGCGCTCCGCATCCGCCGCGTGGTGGCGGGCGAGCGCGATGACCAGCATGGAGAGCGCCGCGAGCTGGGTGGTGAACGCCTTGGTGGAGGCGACACCGATCTCCGGGCCGGC
>JBOGSL010000011.1:0-1963 GCA_050695395.1 Chloroflexota bacterium
AGGTGAGCCTTGACCAAATCGTGCTTTACCGATCCTGGTCGATTTATCGCGCTGTAAAATCTGAGAAGTGGCCCAACGACGCGAGTCTCGAGATCGCGAAGTTGTGGCTTCATCGTGATGAATGGAAGGGGCCGGTGGTTCTAGACAATCTACCGGTCAAGCACATTTCAACATCTCTGCGGGCAGTTGCCTCCGATAGGCCGGCCCCCCACGCCTTGGAGGTCAACGCCGGCATCGCCCATAAGGGCACTGAGACCATGGGGCTCGGCTTTCTCATATCCCCTGAACAAGCGTCAGACCTGATACAGCAGGATGCCCGTAACGCCGAGGTGGTCAAGCCGTACCTGAATGGGGACGATCTTTATGGCCCGACACCAAAAGCAAGTCGATGGGTGCTCGATTTCGGAGAGTTATCCACGGACGAGGCTGCTCGCTTCGCTGGGCCATGGCGGATCGCTGAAGAGCAAGTTCTTCCAGAGCGCCTAGCGAAAGACGGGAAGAAGTACCCGAAGCTTTGGAGTCATTGGTGGCAGTTTTGGCGACGCCGAGCTGATCTCTACGAAGCGCTCAGGACTCAGGATATAGCTTTTGCTCTCGTACGCCATACTCCCTATCCAGTGCCGGTATTCACTGATCCAAGAGCGGTCTACTCAGATGCGCTTATAATTTTTTCCTCTGACTCCCAACGTCTCTTTGCGATCCTTTCAAGTTCGATACACCAGATCTGGGTGTCGGAACGGTGTTCAACCTTGGGCGGTCAAACAAATCTCCGTTACACGCCATCCGACGTGTTCCTGACGTTCCCATTTCCTCAAGAGCCCATACGCTCAACGGCTCCGACGGTCGCTGATCGCGGACTCGCGTTAGCGTCGTTGAGAGCTGAGCTGATGAAGGGGCGGAATATCGGCCTAAGCGAACTGTATGGACGCGTTCATAACAACCTTAGGATAGAAACGGAGCTCGAACGACTACGTCAACTGCAGATTGAGCTAGATCTCGCCGTACTCGAGGCGTACGGCTGGAGCGACCTCGTGCTCGATCACTGCCACTGCGAAACAGCGCAGGGGAGGCGGTTCACCGTAAGTCCTGCCGCCAAAGACGAGCTTCTGGACAGGCTATTCAAGTTAAACCACGAGCAATACGCCGCCGAGCTGCACGATACAAAGGGAGAGGGTTCGAGGTCCGAGCGGTTGGGCAGGGCTGCTGGCAGTGCCCAGGAGAGTCTGTTGTGACCGAGGGGAGCCGCATCCACAAGGTGTCGCCGGCGGCGCTGCGCGCCGAGCTTGAGAAGCTGATCATCACGGACCTTCGCGGACCGTCGGACCCCCGCGAGCAATTGCCTGGTGTTCGGTCACCAGTTCGAGAGTGGTATCTGGTCGGAATGTTGGCGCCGATGGGTACGATCGTTGACCCGAGTCGTGGCGACGGCGATGACCTTCCGGGAGGTGGCGACGATGCTGGTGCGCCTGGTCCCGATGACCGGCCGGCCAAAACCGTACTGTTCCCGTCGTCGGCGGGGTTGACGGCCGCCGTCGATATGTCATGCAGGTCTCTGAGCGTGTCGGCGTCGTGGGGACGATACGAGAAGATCGACAATCCCGACCGCACTGCAACGGGTGCCTTCGAACGACTGTGGCAACGTCACCCCACCGGCGGAACGGTGCCCGTGCCCCTGGTCGAGGGTGATCTCGGCCCGCTGAAGCCGGACCCTTTGCAGCCCGAGGTCGTGATCCGTGGCCGGTGCCGGAGAACTCAGAGCTGCTGGCTGGTAACCCTCTTCCTAGTGAATGAGCAGCTGCCGGCTCCATCGAATATCGACGAGCGGTGGCTTTTTCAGATCGAGTTGACTGCCGAGGCTACGGATGGGTCGGCGGTGTTCGTTGGTCGTGATGTCGCGCTGCCGGATCAGTTGGCGGATACCGACGGAGAGTTGCGCCATCTGGACTTGCTCTACCGCGAGAAG
>JBOGSL010000012.1:0-1501 GCA_050695395.1 Chloroflexota bacterium
GCCACATTCTCGGCAGTCTGCCCCATGGGATAGCAACCGAAGGGATCTGTGACAAGCGAAAGGGTGCCGTCTATGAGAGTGTGGTGTCCGAGGGCGTAGCCGTCCCGCGCGTCGTAATCGAGGAACGGCTGCATCGTCATGTTCTCGTCCCCGCCGGCCACTACCACGCCGGCGCTACCGCTCATGATCTCGATAGCCGCCGACCAGATAGCCTGCAGGCCGCTGCCGCACAGACGGTTGACGTTCATGGCGGTGCTCGTGGCCGGCAAGCCGGCAGTGAGGGCGCAGCGGCGAGCATTGAAGGCGTCAGGACCCACCTGACCGACCTGCCCCATCACCACTTCGTTGATTTGTTCAGCGCCTACACCGGACCGCTCCAGCGCGGCTCGTATGGCGATGGCGCCCAGCTCATGTGCGGGCGTCGCTTTGAACGCTCCGCCAAATCTTCCAATCGCGGTGCGCGCCCCACCCACGATCACGATGTCAGTAAGCTCCATACCCTCTCCTCGGTATACCTATCCTACGTCTGCCCGAGCCTCAGCGCCCGGCGCGAAAATTTGCCCGATGCCGTCTTCGGAATCTCGTCAACAATCTCGATTTGTCTTGGAACTTTGTAGGCTGCGATGTGGTCGCGGCAGAAGCTCTCGAGCTCGCCGAGCGTGGCCGCTTGGTCGCTCAGAGCGACGAACGCCTTCACCGTCTGGCCTCGATATGAGTCCGGAATCCCAATTACCGCCGCCTCACGGACTGACGGGTGCGAGAACAGTACCTCCTCCACCTCTCGGGGCCAGATTTTGAAGCCGGAGGCGATGATCATATCCTTCGCCCGATCAACAATATAGAACCATCCGTCTGCATCCATCGAGCAAATATCCCCGGTGCGAAGCCAGCCGCCCGCCAGTGCAAGCGCGGTCTCCGACGGGTTGCGCCAGTAACCCTTCACGACCCCCGGACTCCGAATCCAGAGTTCGCCTTGCTCGCCAATCGAGGCATCTTCGCCGGTGACCAGATCAACCACTCGGCACTCAACGTCTGGAAGTGGCACGCCGATAGATAGAGCGCCGAGGGCGGGATCGATGGGCGGATTGACACCCAGCGGGACCGCGTGGGACGGCGACGTCGTCTCGGTAAGACCGTAGACCGGATGAATGCGGACACCCGTTTTGTCGACGAAGGCTTCGACTACCGCGGGTGGGATCGGTGCGCCACCGCTGTAGGCCTTGGTGAAAGTGGTCAGATCAGACGTAGCCAGGGCGGGGTGATGCAGAAGGGCGATATACGCGGTGATGGCCATGACCGAGAAGCTGCCGCCGAACTGAGCCTGGCGGGATAAAAGCTCGGCCGGATCGAAACGGTAGCTCAAGATCATAGGCAAGCCCAACGCGCCAACCGCGAGGTGAGCGATCAGCCCGGTAATGTGGAAGAGCGGCGCTCCGGCCAGGATGACATCATCCGGGTTGAGCCGCATCCAGGTGCGGTAGACCTCGGCGTTGTAGACAAC
>JBOGSL010000013.1:0-17054 GCA_050695395.1 Chloroflexota bacterium
GCTTGAGAGTGACGCCAGAGCCGGCGCCCCACCGGAAGATCATCCGGCAGAAGCACCGGGTCTTGTTCCGGTGCGTCGGCCGGCTGCGAATGCGGCGTGGCGCCTTCCAGCCCGCCGTTGGCAAAGACTGCACCGGCTTGCAACACGAGCCGCGCCTGGGACTCCTCTTGCAAGATCGGCTGGATAAGCGGCACATCCAGACCGGCTCGGTGGTACTCGAGTACTTTCTGGGCAACATCGTCCCGCGTGCCGCACGCCAGAAAGGCGTCGAGCAACTCGTCCGGGATCAGCCCGCCGGCCTTGTGGAAGTCCTCAGCGCGCCAGGCGACGCCGATCTCGTTGCGAAGCTCCGGCGGAAAGCCTGCTCGTTTGAGCGAGACATCGCTTAAAACGCTCATCATGTAGATCACAAACGGTTCGCGTTTGGCTCGGTTGAGTGCGGCTCGGCGAGTGTCTCCCACCAGAGCCAGCACGTATCCGCGAAACTCGATCGAATCCGGATCGCGCCCGTGCTGCTCGGCCGATCGCCTTATGCGTTCGCGCATCAGGCGGAGAGCGGGAATCGACTCGGCCGGCCGGGCCAGGTAGCCGTCGGCCTTCTCGCCGCAAAGATCGAGGAATCTGCCCTGGTAGCCCGCGATCGAGATGGGGATATGGTGGGGTGGCGCGAACATTGCTTGAAGCGGCGGCACGCTCGGGTTGAGAGCGAGGCGTTCTCCGGACCAGAGGGCGCGAAGCTGGTCGATGGTCTTTGACACTTCGGCCACGGTGTCACCGTAATGGATGCCCATCTGCTGCAGACGAAGCGGCAGGGCGCTGCCGAGGGCCAGGGAGACTCGATCGGGGGCCAGATCGTCGAGCGCGGACATCGTCATGGCGATCACGACCGGGTGGCGGGTGTAGGGATTGAGGGCGCCGGCGCCGAGGCGGATGGTGCGGAGCTCGGTGGCCATGGCAGTGAGATAGGTGATGGCGTCTCGTTCGAAGTAGCTCTCGTGCAGCCAGACAGAGTCGTAACCGAGGCGCTCCGCTTCCCGCGCGTAGACGATCGCGTCGCGGACATCGCCGCTTCCCGCGAGTCCGAGCCCTATCTTGCGCCGCGACATGCACGTCTCCTCCGCCAATTGTAGGAGGGTTTTGAGCTGCTTCGCGGGTTCTTGCCTCTTCGGTGATTGATTGAGAGAGAGGGAGAAAGGCATTCAATTGACCTCAGCAACAGAAGCGCAAGCGGGTGAGAGCGCGAGCAGACAAGCCGCGACGTCACAGAGCCGCGGGTTTAGGGAGGACAACCTCTAAAATTAGGCGCTATGCCCGTACAGACCCCAGTGCAACACGTCGGCGCTCTGGTGCCGATATTCGATGAGAGTGAGATCCTTAACCGCCCCGTCTCTCAGGGCAGGCTGGTTGTCGAGCGCTTCTGGAAGAACAAGGCGGCGGTCGGAAGCCTGATTGTTCTGGTGCTCATGGCTCTGATTGCCGTTCTGGCCCCTGCCATCACGCGGTACAACCCCATCTACTTCAACGTGACTCACTTCGTGGTGGACGGACCGCCCGGTCCCTCCCACTGGCTCGGCACAGATGCGATCGGGAGAGACGTCTTCTCGAGAATTGTGTACGGGATGCGTCCGCCCCTGGCGGTCGGCTTCTTCGGCGCCGCGCTGTGCACGATTCTGGGCGGACTTATCGGCGCGGTTGCCGGCTACTTTGGCGGGTGGATCGACGAAATCTTGATGCGCTTCACCGAGTTCATCTTTGTCGTGCCGGGTATCCTGCTTATCATCCTCGGGGTGGCATTCTTTGGAGAGGCACTGGATGCCACGTTTGGGCTGACGGGTCGGCTTGTAATGATCACGCTGTTTCTGGCGACGGACAGCTGGCCGGTGATTATGCGGCTGACACGGGCCGAGGCGATGCGGATGCGAAGCGCCGAATTTGTCGAGGCGGCCCTGGTGGCCGGTACCACCCAATGGCAGATTGTGCGCCGGCATGTGCTGGCGAACGTTTGGGGCATCTTGATGGTGCAGGGATCCTTTCTGGTCAGCAGCTTCGTTTTCACCCTGGCGGTGCTGACCATTCTCGGTATCGGCACCCTGCCGCCGCTCCCGGACATCAGCCAGATGATCCTCGATGCGCCTCAGGTCTTCTATGTCAACGTGCCCGAGGCGGTGATTCCCAGCGTGCTGGTGGTCATCATGATCCTCGCGCCGACGTTCGTAGGGGACGGCTTGCGCGACGCATTCGACGTGAGAGGCTAGGAAGATGGAACCGTCTCTCGGCATTTACTTCGATGCTCTCTACCAGATCGTTCTGCGGCTGAGCAGCAGCCTTGACCTGGAGCAGGTGCTCGCCTACGTGACCGAAGAGACCTCGAAGGCGATGACCGTCAAGGCGGCGTCTGTGCGGCTGCTCGACCAGAGCGGCGAGCTGCTGGAGATGCAGGCGGTGTTTGGCCTGAGCCCGGAATATCTGAACAAGGGGCCGGTGGAGGTGGCGCGAAGCGAGGTCGACCGCGAGCTTCTGGGCGGGGCCGTGACGCAGATAGCCGACGTGACCAAGGACGGCGGCTTCCAGTATCCGGAGGAGGCCGCGCGCGAGGGGATCGTCTCGATTGCGAGTGTCCCGTTGCAGGTGCATGGCGCCGCGATCGGTGTGCTGCGAGTGTACAGCGGAGAGCGACGCACTTTTACCGAAGCGGAGATGCGGTTTCTGGTGGCCGTCGCGGATGTCGCAGCGCTCTCGATCGAGAACGCGCGGCTCTATGACGAGCTGCGACAGCGGTTCGAAACCACGATGAACGTGCTATGGGGCGATCACCCGGTATAGGGGAACGCTCGGCGACGCAAAGGGAACGCATCGATCACTATCCCGAAAGCTGTGGAAGGTGCATCCTGGAGAGGAGGGAGCGCTCGGCGCCGTACATACGAGCGCGGCCACTGCCGCTGGAACACGCCGGGCGGCTCTCCTACAATAGCGCGTGACGAACGCGGCCCTGGACTACGCCCGCCAGAACCGGCAGCGCTTTCTCGATGAGCTCGAGGAGCTGCTGGCAATTCCGAGCGTCAGCACGTTGCCCAATCATCAGCCCGATATGCAGCGGGCGGCTCGATGGCTCTGCGATCGCATGGCCGATATCGGGCTTGAGGCTCGCATTATTCCGGGCGACGGTCATCCACTGGTCTTCGCCGAGTGGCTTGGGGCTGGAGGCGCGCCGACGATCTTGCTGTACGGCCACTACGACGTGCAGCCGGTCGATCCCCTCGCCGAGTGGACCAGCCCTCCCTTCCAGCCGAGCATCCGCGACGGCAATATCTACGCTCGAGGCGCCTCGGACGACAAGGGTCAGATCATGACGATGGTCGATGCGGCGGAGAGCCTCCTGACCAGTGAGGGAAAACTTCCGGTCAACCTGAAATTCGTCTTTGAGGGCGAAGAGGAATGCGGCGGCGAGGTGGTGAGTCAATACGTAACCGACCATGTGTCCGAGCTTCGGGCGGACATCGCTCAGGTTGCGGATGGGGCTATGTTCGCGGCCGGAGTGCCGACGCTGGAATCGGGATTGCGGGGTATCGTCTACACGGAAGTGCGAGCTCGCGGCGCCTCGCACGATCTCCACTCGGGCCAGTACGGCGGCGTCGCCCCCAATCCGTTCAACGCGCTCGCGCATGTGATTAGCTCCCTGAAGTCCGAGGACGGGACGATCAATATCCCGGGTATCTACGAAAGGGTGCACATGCCGCCCCAGGATGTACTCGATTCCTGGCAGAAGCTGCCCTTCTCAGCGGATGAATTGAAGCAGGAGCTCGGTGTGAGCGGGCTGATCGGCGAGCCGGGCTACACCCCGCTCGAGCGGATGTGGGCGAGGCCGACGCTCGATGTGCACGGCATTGCCGGCGGATTCGTGGGCGAAGGGGCAAAGACCGTGATCCCGGCCGAGGCCGTCGCCAAGATCAGCATGCGCATTGTGCCGGATCAGAACGCAAAGCATGTCTTCGCACTGTTCAGAAAGCGCGTGTTGGAGCTTACCCCTCCGGGCATCGAGTTGAACGTGTCCTTCATTCACGGCGACGATCCAGTCGTGGTAGACGTGGACAATCGCTTTATTCAAGCAGCCCGGAAGGTGCTGCAGGAGACGTTTCACGCTCCCGCGGTGCTTGCGCGCACTGGTGGATCCATCCCGATCGTCGGCAAGTTCAAAAACGTTCTCGGAATGGACACGGTGCTCATGGGCTGGGGCTTGCCCGACGATAATCTTCATGCGCCCAATGAGAAGCTCAGTCTGGATAACTTCTATGGCGGCATCGATACCACCATTCGCTTCTGGCAAGCGCTTGCCTGACCGGGCGCCGGTTTCTCGGCGCTCATCGCGGGGACCGGGGCGGACAGCAAACAGCCCCCGAGCCGGCGTTCGATGCGATACCTTCTGATCGCAGCCGCGTTGGCGTTCTCGGGCCTGGCCGTTGTTCGCACGGCCGCGGCGATGATGACACCGCCGGGCGCGGGGTACTGGCACACTCAGGGCACGCGCGTTCTCGACGAGAACGGTCGGACTGTACGCTTGGCCGCCGTGACCTGGTACGGGATGGAAAGCTCGTACTGGGTGCCTGGCGGTCTGGATTTCCAGAAGTACACCTCAATCATGGATTTGGTGAAGCATCTGGGCTACAACACCGTTCGGATTCCCCTATCCGATGAGCTGGTGGAGCGCAATCCGATCGTCACGCAGAAGGTCGACGCGAATCCCCAGCTGAAGGGTGTCCACGCTCTGACGGTGCTGGACGACATCGCCAATTACGCGCAGCGAATCGGCCTGAAGCTGATTCTCGATAATCATCGCAGCGCCGCGGCCCGCCCGAAGCGGGTGAATTACCTGGACGAGCCGCTGTGGTACACGCGCCAGTATTCGCAACATCAGTGGATTCGGGACTGGCAGAAGCTCGCCCGCCGCTACGCGCACAACGACGCCGTAATCGGCTTCGATCTTCGCAACGAGCCTCACACCGCCGGGCCTGGTCCCTGGGACTTACACGCGTATCTAAATCAGGGGGCCACATGGGGCCCGTACCAGGGCCACGAGAATCAAGCTACAGACTGGCGTTTAGGAGCCGAGAAGGCCGCGGATGCCGTGCTTAGCATCAATCCACATCTGCTGATCTTTGTCGAGGGCTTACAAATGTATCCACAGGTCGGCACTCTCAGCGGTGTACATACCTATTGGTGGGGCAGCGTTCTCAGCCCGGTGAAGCAGTACCCGCTGAGGTTCGTGGTGCCCCATCAGATGGTCTATGCGCCACACGACTGGGGCCCGCATAAGTGGCATATGGCGTGGTTCAAACACATGAGCTACGCTTCGATGGAACGAGTCTGGACTCGCAACTGGGCCTTCCTCCTCAATCAATCAAAGAAGTACGCGGCACCGATCTGGCTGGGGGAGTTCGGGACCTGTAGCAACCGCCTCAGTTGCACCGACGCTATTAAGTCCGGCAATCAAGCGCAGTGGTTCCACTATTTGCTGCGCTTCCTGCACCAACACCCCCAGGTCGGCTGGAGCTTCTGGGCACTGAACGGGACCAACTCGAACGATCATATTGCCCATAATGGGCTGCTGAACCCGCAGTGGAGCGGGGTGGCGAGCAAGAGGTTGCAGGCAGATTTGCAGACCGTGCAGTAGCTCGGGCTATCCGTCGCCGGATACCCGGTGCTTCCTCTGTATCCCCCACTGCAGCAAGCCCGGGTGCGGCCGGCTCGTCTCCAGAATCCTCTCTTCCCTTTACGATGCAGAGACTAGTTTTTGAGCCGCGAGGGAAGCAAGAGAGCGAAGCGCGGCGATGGAGACACGTTGAGGGTCGAGCGTGTCGATGGTGAGAATGACAATCGCCTGACCGGCGTGCACGAAGCCCCAGTAGCTGACCAAACCCGAGGGGGCGGTGACCGTTTCCACGGCCACGCTGGCACCGTCGAGCTCCGTGTGCAGATGCGCTGCCTTGACGACCTGTTCGAAAGTGTGAGCGGCCACTTGAGTCGAGCCGAGAATCACGCCGAGCTCGGCAATGGTGACAAGGCTGCCGTCGGGCAGCTGGCCGCGGAAGCGGCGATAGACCGAATCGGTTGCGGCGGCGCGAAGCACCTCGCCAACCGAGCCGGATGGCGCCGGCTCATCCGTTCGGGCAAGCGTGGACCCGGGCGGCAACACGTCCCGCACGTCGTCGAGGCTCAAGAGTAGCGCTGCCGCCTTCATGAGCCGTATCCTAACCCGTCCATGACTCACCCTCTTCGGCGCCTTGAGCATACCAGCAGATGTCTCCTTGCTATTGCGTTCGTGACTGTCCTTGCCGGCTGCGGCGCAAGCGCCACTCGTACTCCTACTGCCACCGTCGGCGCGCCCAGCCCGTCCGACGCAGCGGTGGTAGGTCGCGATCTCACGTACCTGCGCGACCACTCCTTCAACGTTGATCGCCGGCTAGACGTGTCGCTGAAAAGCGTCCATTTGCATATTTTTCACAGCCTTTGCGCCGGAAGCACAGACGGGCATTGCCAGGAAGTCGCGGTGTTCCGCGATGGGCAGGCGCGACCCATCTGGCAACGTCACTTTACGGGCGTTCGGAGCTTGAAACGCCTGCCAAACGGCTTCGCCATAACGGCGGAGAGCTACGCTCCGAGTGATCCCCTGTGCTGCCCCAGCATGGCGCCCGTGACCGACAGCTACATCTGGACGGGTAGCGGATTTAGGGAGAAAGGGCCGCTGCCGAAGCCGGCTCAGGGCTAAGCCGCCGGCTCGCTCTCCGCGATGGGCGAACCGTGGCGCAAGCAAATGCGCACCTCGGCTCCGTCCACGAGTAGAAGCTCGGTATCCTGGGAGAGTTGATCCGCCGGGATGAGATGGCCGGTGGCCGTGCAGTAGTAGGTCCGAGTCCCGGTATCAGACATCGGTTCGATTGTAGGCAACACTTAGAATCGGGCGGATCGCTGGCCCTAAACGTGCCGAGAGAAGGGGCGATGACGGCTTCGGAAGACGTGCAGCGCGTGCCGTACGGCGAGTACGTGTACCCGCCGATCGAGAAAGTTAGCTTCGGGCCCGGCTCAGTGTCGGAGCTTCCCGCCGAGATCGAGCGACTGAGCTGCAAACGGGTATTTCTGGTAGGCACGAGCTCGGTGGCAAATTCGCCACTCTGGGAGCAGATGCGAGAGCGCCTTGGCGATGCGCTGGTAGGGAGTTTTGCGGGAGTTCGCCAACACACCCCCGCCGGAACCGTAGTGAATACGAGCGGGGAGATTCAGCAGGCGCGAGCGGATATCGTAGTCTCGCTTGGAGGCGGGTCGGTGATCGACGCGACCAAGGCTGCCGTGCTGGCGGTAGCTCGCGACACCGGCCAGTTTTTGCCGCACATCGCTCTGCCGACAACTCTTTCGGCAGCCGAGTTCAGCACCATGTTCGGGGTGACGGACGAGGAGACGCATCGCAAATCCGGTGGCAACAGTCCCTTCGTGCAACCTCAGTTCGTGATTTTGGACGTAGATCTGGCGCGTTACACACCGGACTGGCTCTGGTTCGCGAGCGGGATCCGGGCGCTGGATCACGCGGTCGAGACGGTGTATGCGCCGAATCGGCAGCCGGCGACTGATGCCACGGCCCTGCACGCGATCCGAATGCTGTTCGAGCACCTGCCGGCCTCTGCGCCGGCACCGATCAAACACGGTCCGGGCGACAAGCAAAACGAAGTTCGCGACCAGCCGCAGTACTTGAACGCACGACAGCAATGTCAGATTGCGGCGTGGTTGTCATTCTTCGGGGTAGGCAATATCACATTGGGGATGAGCCACGCGTTGGGCCGAGAAATCGGGCCCCGGTACAACGTGCCGCATGGGTATACGTCGGCGGTGCTGCTGCCGCACGTGATGTCATTTCTGCTGTCCGAAACGGAGGAGCCGCAGGCGGCAATCGCGGCGGCGACGGGCGCGATGACGCGCGATGAAGCCGAAACCGAACTGGCCCTAGAAGCGGCGCCGCGGGTGACGGACCTGATCGGCCGGTTGGGATTGCCACAACGATTGCGAGATCTGCAAGTACCGGAGAGTGATCTTGTGGCGCTGGCCGGTGGACGTGAAGAGATTTTGCACGTTCTGCGGGAGGCGTGGTAGCCGCCAGGCGTTCGCGGTCGCCGTCTACCTACTCGTCTCGCCCCTTCTCGAATTGACCGCGAAGCCCATCGTCTCCGACCTCAGCAGCCTGCACATTCAGGGTGCGAGTGTTAGAAGCCAGCTCCTCGAAGGGCTTGCCCTTGCGCATGCGTTGCACGTCGGGGTGATCGGGATGCATAAAGGTGTAGCGACCGCAGTCCTCGCAGAACAACTGCGCCACCGGCACCGGATCTAGCCAGCCGGTAAGCCGCTCGTTGGCCGGGACGACGCCTACGATGCTGTAACCCAGATACTCCGTTTGACAGTAGGGGCAGTTGGACATGATGCGCTCAGCGGTTGCTACCGGTCGCGCTGCTTGTCCAGCAGCCGGATCAGAATTGTCCCTGCCCCTGCAATACAGGCCAGAGCGAGAACCAGTTCCACGAGGGATGCGACCATGTTTGTTTGTAGCACGGGAGCAGGAGATAGTGCAGGCAGAGTCTGGGGGTTCGATTGGCCGTCGAGAGGCGGTAATTGGCGCATCGACCTCATGTGGAACAAACGACTCTAGGGGATGGTGGGCACCGCTGGGGGCGGGTGTATATGGGAGCGCTTGTCTTGTGCAAGGTCTTGGCTCGATTGCCGGATAAGCGCATCCTGGTGCGCTCGTAGCGATTCCGTCAGGCTGTTCTGACTGTTAACCTGCCGCTCCGTTGGTTCGGCGAGCGCGTCTGCCAGGATCACGCCGTCCTGGCGAGGAAGGCGCAGACCAAGCAGATGGAGGACCGTGGGGGCGACGTCGACAAGCCGGGCGGGTTGGTGGGAGTGATGGCCGCGCCGCAGACCGGGTCCGGCCAGCACCAAGGGGATGTGCTGGACACCCCAGCTCAACCCACCGTGGTTGCCGTAGGCGTGAGGCAGATCGGTGCCGATGGTGTTTTCGCGATAAGGCGCGACGACATCCGGAGCGTTTGGCCCGGTGAAGGTGGCGAGCAGATAGCGGTACGCGGCGTCGAGATGGGGATCGATGCGAACGCCCGTCGCAAGCTCGTACGCCCCCTGACCGTCAGGGCGGAAATATCCTCCCACTACACCGGGTACCCGCGCCATCTGGTCACTCACCTCCCGGGCTCGACCGCGATCGCGCAAATAGATGTACTTGGCGGTCCCCCCCGTGTGGAAGAGGTAGCGTGCGTCCCCCCGCTCCACCGCGGCCGCAACCTCCGCGCCGTCCACCACTCGGTCGTTCGGCACCATGCCATGATCGGCCGTCACCACGAACACGGTGTTATCGATGAGTCCGGCCTTGCGGTAGGCCGCTACTATCTGCCCGATACTGTGATCAAGTCCGGCAACCACACGAGACATCACGGAGGGCGTCGCCGGACCCCCAAACTTGTGACCGTAGAAATCGGCTCCGGGGAGGTTGATCATCAGCGCCTTCGGCTGGAACTCGGCGAGCGCCGAGAGGGCGAGCCGCGTAGACAGCATGTCCCAGTCGTGGAAGTGGCGCAACGGTAGGGGAAGCTGCAGGTGCGGCTGCGCGAGGAACGACCTACCAGGGTTTTGTCCGGGCATACCGGACGCCGCGAGACGGCGGCCCTGGTAGCGGTGGAACAGCACGTAGTCGGCCACTTTGGCGCCCATGGCATCCGCCGCGTAGACCTTCTCGGAGGAGAGCGCCACGATACGGGCGGACGGGTCGGCCTGCTTGATGGCCAGCGGAATGGAGAGTGCGTGGGCGTGCTTCATGTCGCGTCCCACCTGCCCAAGCATCTTGCCCTGTTCCCAACCATCCAGCACTTCTCGATGCGTATGCGGATTGCGCCACTCGAACCCGATGATGCCGTCGTGGCGGGGATGGGCACCGCTGGTGATGGTGGCGTGACCGGTGGGAGTTTCGCTTTCAAGTTGACCCACCCAGGCTCGAGAATACCGCACACCACGAGCGGCGAGCGACTGGAGATGGGGCATGGGAGCGAGATGAGCGTAGTCGGGCCGAAAGCCGTCAAGCACGATCAAAGCCAGGTAGCGGCCGCCCTTCTCGCCGGCAGCAACCGGCTCGCCGCAGCCGGCCAGCAGCTCGATTCCTGACGCCGAAAGGCCGGCGGCGGCGAGCGCCGACACGAATCCGCGTCGGGAAAGACGGCTCGCGAAGAGCGCCGGTTGGTCCTGGTCCACTCGCTTCTCCACTGGAATTCTACCCACCTGCTGGTGTATGTGTATTCTGTACTGCCCACCTGATGAACCTGACACACGAAGCGGAGGTGCACCTGGTGGGCAATGGATCGGGGAGGCGGCGCGCAGGCGGGCGAATGCTAGAAGGTACCGGCGGTTCAGATTCCGGCTCCGGCGCTCGCCATATATCCTGGTCCCAGGCCAGACAGCGCCGCGCCTTCCTTCAGGTGCCGATCTCGCTCATCGTGGCCGTGTACCTCGTCTGCTCGATCGTGGTCGGAGGCGCCGCCGCCAACGCGCTGCATACTCGCTCTCTGGCTGATCTGGTGCCCGGGCGAGTCTCCCGCGTCGCCGCGCCCCGTCAGGGGGTGCCAAAGGCCGTGGCAGGTGCGGCAAAGGCGCACACCAAGGCGAAGTATCTCGTCTTCATCGTGCTGGATGGGGGACGGGCGGATTATTTCAAGCTCGCCAAAATGCCCCACGTGAAGGCTCTGATCGATCACGGCGTTTGGTACAGCAACGCTTTTGATGGGATCCTCGAAGCCGAAACGCCCTCCGGCCACACGGCCCTCGCGACTGGTTCAACGCCGGTACAGGACGGCATTCTCGGGTTCCAGTGGGCCGAGAACGACAACACCTATACCCTCTTCTCTCCACAGGTTGTCAGAGCCGGGGCCATCGAGCACATCATGGAGGCACGCGGCGTGCCCACGATCGCGGGCCTGTACAAAAAACGCTACCCCGGCAGCAAGGTCATCGCTCTCTCCGGCCACAAATACTACGCGGCCGATCCGCTCGGCGGCCCGGACGCAGACGCCATCATGTACTACCGGGGCTTACGCAACGGCAAATACGGGCCGACCGCGATTCCCGGCCACATGCCACCGGCGGGCATCCTCAACGACCCGTCACTTACGGCTCCATCCACGCATCTTCAATTGGGCGAGGAGGACCGCTACGTTACGCGTCTGGCACTGGCCACCTATGCCAAGCTGCATCAGCAAGTCACGCTCATCAATTACCCCGACTTCGATTGGCCGTTGGGCCATGTCGATGGCGGAATCCTCTCGCCGCACAAAGCGGCCACGTTAATGAGAGTGCTCGATTTCGATATCGCCCAGATTGAGGAGGCCTACCGGCACGCCGGCATTCTCAAGAAGACGCTGTTCGTCATCACCGCCGATCATGGGATGATGCCAATTCATCACTTCGTGCCGCGTTCGATCTTTACCGATGCCGTCTCACAGGCCGGCGCGGTGGCGCCGACCATTATTCTCAACTCGGGCGGCTATGTCTGGCTGACCAAGGCCGCGGAGGGTGAACCGGTGGCCGCGAACATTGTGGCGGCGCACGATCCCAACATCCAGGCCGTGTACTATCTCAGCCATCAACACGGCAAGAGTGTATACGCGCCCGCTCCAGGGCAGTCCGTCTCGGCGTCGATTGAGGCCGGCAACCAGTTCCTCCTGCGGACCCTGCTAAACGGCCATGAGCCGACCGTGGTGGCACTGCTCACCGAGTACAGCAGTGCCACGGATCCAGCGGACCACTGGAGGGCAGACCATGGCGGCGCGAGCTGGCAATCGCAGCACATCCCGCTGGTGATCTCCGGGCCCGGGATCCGCCAAGGTGTCCGGATCAGCAAGCCGGTGGTCATGACCGACATCGCTCCCACCGTGCTGCACGACTTGGGCGTCAAGCCGGCGGGGATGACCGGGCACATCCTACCCGGTGCGCTGCGGCATGCAGATGGTGCGCTCTGGAGGGTTCGTGAAGAGGAGATTCACCAGCTCACGCCGCTCGTTCGGACCTACCAATCGCACGACTAGCGCTCTGCTAGAATGCCTTGCATTCAACATAACTTGACGCAATTTCCGAACGCGCCTACCTCCCTCCTCCCGCGCTCGGCATCCCGAGAGGACTCTCCAAAGATGGTCACCGGACAAGAGCTCTTGGCTTCGCTTCGGGCGCGCGGGGCGGTTCCTTCTCCGATGCGCAAGCTGACTCCCCTGGCCGAGCAGGCCGCGGCGGCCGGTGCCCACATCTATCACCTCAACATCGGGCAGCCGGATCTGGCCGCACCTGAATCCGTCCTGGACAGCATTCACGAGTATGACAGCGATCTGCTGCCCTACGCGCCCTCCCACGGCTTGCCCGAAACGCTTGAGGCCTGGCAAGAATACTACGCTAACATCGGCATCACCCTCTCGCCCGATGAGCTGCTTGTTACGGCCGGCGGCAGCGAGGCCGTACTTTTCGCGATGCTGGCCGTGGCCGATCCGGGAGACGAGGTCATCGCCTTCGAGCCCGCCTACGCCAACTACTTCGGTTTTGCCAAGATGGCCGGGATAGAGGTAGTGACGGTGACCGCTAGCGCACGCGAGGGGTATCACCTTCCGGCGAGCGCCGAGATCGAGGCGGCCATTACTACCCGGACTCGTGCCATCATCATTACCACCCCCGGTAATCCTACCGGCGCGGTTTACGGCTATGCGGAACTGGAGCGCCTGAGCGACATCGTCTCGCGGCACGGCCTGTTCGTCATCTCCGATGAGACCTATCGCGAGATCGTCTTTTCGGGCCCGCGAGACATGAGCATGCTCAAAGTCGCGGGCGCCGCCGGTCAGACGATCGTGGTGGACAGCCTGTCGAAGCGCTTCAGCGTCACGGGCGCACGCATTGGCTGCCTGGCCAGCCATCACCCAGGGGTGATGAGCGGCGCGATGCGTTTCGCGCAAGCCCGCCTCTCCGTGGCGACCGTCGAGCAGCGCGCCATGATCGGGCAACTCAAGCAGTCGCGCGAATACACAGATAAGCTGGCCGACGTCTACCGCCGTCGGCGCGACGTGGTGTATGGGCGTCTGACGGCGATGGCGGGTGTACAAGTGCGGGAGCCGGAGGGCGCCTTCTACATCTTGCCCACCCTGCCCATCGACGACGCCGAGCGTTTCGCTCGGTGGTTACTTGCGGACTTTCGCCTCGATGGCGAGACCTTGATGGTCGCGCCGGGCGATGGCTTCTACCTCACACCCCACCTCGGAAAACACGAAGTGCGCCTCGCCTTTATTCTTGAGGAGCGAGCGCTCGAACGAGCCATGGATCTCCTGGAAGCGGCGCTTCTTCGCTATCCAGGAGCAGAGGGGACACATGTTAATTGACAGCCCGTTTCAGAGTCAGATCGATAACTTCCTGAGCTACATCTCCGCCGAGCGAAATCTTTCGGCCAACACCTCGGGAGCCTACTCCAATGACCTCAGCCAGTTCGCTACCTTTCTGGTCGATCAGGGTCAGGCGGACTGGGGCTTTGATCGCGAAACCCTGCAGCGCTTTCGCGCCTTCCTCTATAGCCGGCGCTATGCGGACACCACCGTGGCGCGCAAGATTGCCGCTACGCGGTCGTTTCTGCACTTCCTGGAAGATGAGGGCGTGGTAAACGCAGGTCTCGCAGAGCACCTGGAATCGCCCCGCATCGGCAAGTATCTGCCACACTCCATCTCAGAGGACGACGTCGAGGATCTGCTGGCCATGCCTCGAACGGACAACCCGGCCGGCATTCGCGACCGCGCCATGTTGCGCTTGCTATGGGCAACCGGCATGCGGGTTACCGAGCTTATCTCGCTCGACCTCGAGAATCTGGATATGGGCACCTGGACAGTCCGCTGCCTGGGCAAGGGCTCGAAGGAACGCATGATACCCTTCGGCCCCCACGCCTTCGAAGCGATGGCGGCCTATTACCAGCAAAGCCGCCCCGCCCTGCTCCGATACGGGAAAGAGCAGGCCGTGTTCCTGAATCACCACGGCCATCGCCTCACGCGCCAGGGATTCTGGCTGATCCTCAAAGCGTATGCCGAGAAAGCCGGCATCAAAGACGTCAGTCCCCATACCTTGCGGCACAGTTTTGCCACCTACATGCTCAATCAGACAGACCAACTGCACATGGTGAAGGAGCTGCTCGGCCACTCCAATATCTCCACCACCCAAATCTACACACACGTAGCCCAGGATCGTCTACGCGAGGTGTATGACCGGGCCCACCCGCGGGCTCGTCGCAAGGCGGAATAGCAGCTCGTGACGTTGCGGATCTGCTTCCGTGTTGTGGCCGCCCTTGTGCTCAGCGGATGCGCTCTCGGAGCCGGTCAGAGCAACGCCAGTCAGGCCAAAGAGAACAGCGAGGCCGCGTTCAGCCGGTTGGTGGCGGCGCCGATACCCTACCGCAATCTGTACCAGCTCGCCGATCAGCTCAAGCTGCATCCGCCAAGGCCGATTGCACGTGTCGTCCGGCACACCTCGCCCAACTACGCCGTCGGGCACCAGGATACGTTCTGGGTGCTCGGAGAAGATGCGGACCGGTACTTCAAGCTTCGCGCCAGGATCGTCGCGGAAACCCCGCACCTCTATATCTACGTTCAAGACGGCACCGATGTGCCGGCCGCCGAGGCGCAGTCCTCGGCCGACATCTTCGAGCACAAGATCTATCCCACCGACCGCCGCAACTTCGGCACCGAATGGAACCCGGGGGTCGATGGTGATCCGCACATCACGTGCCTGGTCGGTGACCTGCGAAGCTCGACCGCCGCTGGTTTTTACTCGGCGGAGGATGAGTATCCCAAGCTGGTGAATCCGTACAGCAACCAGCGCGAGATGATCTACATGAACTCGCTTGCCACCAGCCCGGGTGAGACAGGCTTCAACGAGATCCTCTCTCACGAATTCCAGCATATGATCCACTGGCACATGCACCCGCACGATAACGCCTGGCTCAACGAGGGCATGTCGATGCTGGCGGAGTACATCAATCACTACCCGCCGACGGGAGAACCGGATGCCTTCGTTAGCACACCCTCCACCCAACTCAACACCTGGACGGTGACGGGCGAAAGCAATATTGCTCACTACGGCGGCTCGTATCTCTTCCTCTCCTACCTCTACGACCGGTACGGCTCGAGTTTGATCCGCACTATCGTTCGCGACAGTCACTATACTGATCTCCAGTTGATCGATCGAGCACTTCAGCAGCGCCACATATCGGAGACTGCGTCCCAGCTCTTCTCGCAGTGGGTTGCCGCGAACGCCATCGACACCCCGGCTAGCGGAACCGGTGTTTTCCAGTACCGCCAGCTTCCGCATGCGGTGCACATCAGTCATCACGACGCCGTGCCATTTAGCTACCACGGCAGCATCCCGCCCTGGACGGCTCGCTACTTTGCCATCCGGCCCGGCAAGGCCGGCACCATTCACCTGCGCTTCTCGGGGGCCGGCTCCGTACCCGCGGTGAGCGCCGGCAAAGGTCCCTTTTGGTGGGGTAGCCGGGGCGACATGAGCGACACCCGGCTGGAGCGGACCGTCGATCTTCGCAAGGTGCGCAAGGCGACGCTGAAGTTCCGAACGTGGTACGACATCGAGAAGAACTACGATTACGGCTACGTGGAAGCTTCGACCGACGGAAAAAGCTGGACCACCCTGCCGGCGACTACCACCACCCGGACAAACCCGGACGGCGCCAACTACGGGAACGGGTTCACGGGCGGAAGCCACGGCTGGCGAAGCGAGAGGGTCAATCTTTCCCGCTACGCCGGTCGCATGATCCACCTGCGCTTTGAGTACATCACCGACGACGAGTACAACGGACAGGGCATGGTGGTGAAGGACATCACTATCCCTCAGATCGGCTTTCACGACCACCTCACCGGCTGGACCCGCGCCGGGTTTGTTCCGGTGATTCGCAACGCCCTTCCCAACCACTGGACGGTTGATCTGATTGAGGAAACGGCGAACGGAGATTTTGTAACACAAAGGCCGGTTGGCTCGGGCGACAACCTCGATCTCAGCATCAACACGTCCGATCACGGCGGCCTACACAAGCTCGTCGCCGCTGTCTTCACCACGGCGCCGAAGACCACGGTTCGAACGGGATTTAGTCTGTCTGCGAATGGGTAAGGCGGACCTCCACGCCCACAGCCGTCACGACGGCTGGACCGACGGGAATCAGACAGTCGCAGAGCTTCTGGACTACGTCGAGCAGAAGACTGATCTCGACGTATTCGCTATCACCGACCACGACAGCACGGATGCGGCTCGCGCCGCGCAGGACCTGCACCGTCAGGGCGTTTACCGCTTCGAGTTTCTTCCCGGCGTCGAGGTAACGCATCAGCAGGGCCACATGCTGTGCTACTTCCCATCGGGAGATATCCACGATATCCCCTCCCTCCGCCCGCTCTGGTCTACGGTGCGTTACGCGCACGAGCGGGGTGGCATCTGCGTCGTCGCCCACCCTGTCTATCCTCCCTGGCTTTGCGGATCGATCCTCCGCGGCCTGGCCCGAGGCGAGATCCTGGATGGCGTGGAAGCCATGAACGCGGGCATCGGCGCGCGTGCTCAGGAGAAGCTGGAAGCCATTGTCGCGCCTCTGGGCGAGAAAATCGGTCTGGTCGCCAACAGCGACGCCCACCAGGCGTGTGCCATCGGCTCTGCCTACACGAGCTTCTCCGGCCACACGACCGCCGATTTCATCAAGGCATTGCATACGCGAACCACGCAACCGGTGCTCGAGAGGCAACCGGTGCTGGATCCCAAGGCGAAGCGTTACACTACGCGCCGCTCCTTGACGCACCCCGGATGGCTCCGAAACCTGTACCGAGAGTTCGCCGTCCGCTAGAGCCCGGCACTTTGGCGCTTGTTGAATGCGGGATTCTCGCGCAACCTGCGCCCTTCGAAAGGGCGCGATCACCTCGTAGATTCACGTCGAGGGTGCCGTGCAGAGG
>JBOGSL010000014.1:0-1540 GCA_050695395.1 Chloroflexota bacterium
CCGCAGGTGATGCAAGGCTACTGGAACCGGCCGGACGAGAGTGAAGCGGCGCTGCGCGATGGCTGGCTGAGAACCGGAGATCTGGCCGTGCAAGATGTCGACGGCTACTTTCGCATCGTCGATCGCAAGAAAGACGTGATCATCGCGAGCGGCTACAACGTGTATCCGAGAGAGATCGAGGAGGTACTCCTTACCTGCCCGGGAATACGGGACGCGGCGGCTATCGGGCTACCCGATCCGTATCGAGGCGAAACAGTCAAGGCAGTAGTGGTGCGCGACGGACCGACTTCGGAAGCCGACATCATCGAGTTCTGCAAGCGGGAGCTGGCTGCCTACAAGGTCCCCACGGAAGTAGAGTTTCTCGCGGAGCTTCCCAAGAATCTGCTGGGCAAGGTGCTGCGCCATCAGCTGCGCCCGGTAGCCGGCGCACCGGGGAGCTGAGATGCAGGCGAGCAGGCAGGCAGTGATGGTTGAGGGCCGCCGGACGCCGTTTTGCAAGGCGGGGACTGACCTGTCCGAGCTCGATGTACTGGAGCTGGGTCGCTCGGCAGTGGTGGAGACGCTGGCGCAGGCCGGGTTATCCGGAGTTGAGATCGATCAGGTTGTCATGGGCAACGTGGCGCGGCCGCTCAAATATCACAACATCGCGCGCGAGATCGGATTGGCGGCCGGATTGCCTCGGACCGTACCCGCCTTTACCGTCAGCCTGGCCTGTTGCTCCAGTCTCCTGGCCGCGACTTCCGCGGTAGACAGCATCGAACGTGGGTATGCGCAGACGGTGGTGGCGGGCGGCGTGGAGTCACTTTCCAACGTGCCCATTCAGTACAGCGATCGGCTGGCCCGCGGCCTGGTCGGCGCGTCGAAGGCGCGCTCGCTTGGCGGAAAGCTGGAAAGTTTCGCGAAGGTGCGTCTATCGGATCTCGCGCCCGTCGCCCCCGGAATACGAGAGACGTCGACGGGGCTAACCATGGGCGAATCAGCGGAGATCATGGCGAAAGAAAACGGAGTCTCGCGGAGAGCGCAAGACGAACTCGCCGTTGCTAGCCATGAGAAAGCCGTCGAGGCGCAGACCGGATGCAGATTGGGGGAAGAAGTAGCCCCGGTGTACCGCCGCGACGGCCGCGCGATTACCGCGGATAACCACATTCGCCGGGACACGACGATGGACAAGATTGCGGCCCTTCCGGCGGTGTTCGACCAACGTCACGGCACGATCACCGCCGGCAACTCCAGCCCGTTGACTGACGGTGCGTCGGCCGTGGTGTTGATGGCGCGCGAGAAGGCGGAAGCCCTCGGCTACCTGCCTCTTGCCCAAATTCGCTCGTACGCGCAGGCGGCGGTTGACCCCAGCGACCAGCTTTTAATGGCGCCCGCCTTCGCTATCCCTCTCGCGCTGACAAGAGCGCGATTGGATCTGGCCGATGTCGAGCTGTTTGAGATGCATGAAGCCTTCGCTGCCCAGGTGCTCTCGACCATCCAAGCGCTTGCGTCGAGCGAGTTCGCGCGAGAGAAGCTGGGACGGACGCGGGCTGTAGGAGAG
>JBOGSL010000015.1:0-4997 GCA_050695395.1 Chloroflexota bacterium
GCTGCGCACTGCGGGCGCGTTCGGTACCGGACGAGACCGGGCTCACCAGGGATGTGCTCAAGCCCGAGCCGCCAACCCGGGTAGCCGGGCGCTGCGCCGCGGCATGGCCGCCCGTGGCGGAGCCGCCGATCCAGGTAGGCGGGCGCTGCGTCGCGCCATGGCCGTACGCGGCGGAGCCGCGGTCGCCGGTAGGGCGACGGCGTGTCGGGCGGCAGAGGCTCACTACAAACCGTTCTGGCTGTAGCGCGGACGGTCGCGACGAAGGAGCGCCGGCCGCCTGTCGTGCACGCGGAGATAGGACGTCTTGCCGAGCGGACAAGGGGGCCGGCGCTTCGCGACCGACCGCTCCCCAGTCCGTCGGAAAGATGCAACGCCATCGTCGACGCGCGCACTACAAAAAATGGGGCTCGGTGCGTTGCACCGAGCCCCATGAAATCCTCTACTTAGAAGAGACGTCGCACCTTGAGCAGGGCTGCCCCGATCAACAGGAAGGGGAACGCTGCCAGCGGGCTCAGCGGGCTACCACCGTTCGCTCCACCGGTTGGCGGAAGCTGCGTGGGAGTAGTCACGTGGGTTACCGCGACGGCGGTAGCAGTTGCCTTGGCGGGCGGGATAGCCGTGGCGGGTGGGCCAACGGCGGTAGTAGTCGTCGGCGCTGCCGAGGACGTCGGCACCGGTGTCTTGGTCGGGTGCTTGCTCGGGCTGGTCGTCGCCGTGGGCACCGGGGTATTCGTCGGCGCCGCGGCCGTTGCCGTCGGCGCAGCGGTTGGCGGCACCGCGGTCGCCGAAGCCGGCGGCGGAGGTGGCGGACCGATAGGCGTTGGCACGAATGATGGCGGAGGCGGGGGTGTAGCGGCGGACGCAAAAGCCGAAGCCGGTGCTGCCAGAAGGGCAGCGGCCAGGGCCAGCAGGGACGCGAGTCTCATATCGAACTCCTGATGGTCATCTTTGTGCCGCCGGTGGACGCAGGCACCATAGAGCTTAACGCATCTCGACCGCATTTGTAACGGCCAAACGAAGAGTTTCTTGTCTACTCCTTTCATTCGCGAGATTCCCGAGTCTGATCCACCGGCAACAGCTGCGAGCAGTGTCGCACGTACTCATCCTCGATTCAAAAATCCAGCAAGGTTGATTTCTCCAGCCAGAAAGGCGCCGACGTAGTAGCCGATGATGCCCAGGACGAGCACCAGCACGGCGTCGGCAAAGTTGGCGATGACCCAGATAATCCCAAACACAAGCCCCACGATGAGCCCGCAGAGCTTTCCAATTCCAGTCACTCTCTCTCCTTTCTGGCCGCCAGGGGCCAGATCTTATTGCAGCCGAGCCGGCTGGCCGGCCGGGGCCAGACCTACCTTCACCTTCACTTGCTTCACCGGAGCTCCCAGAGTCTGCTCGAGTTGCTTTCGGACCGAATCCTCGACTTGTTTGCCTACCGCCGTCGCATCTGCATAGTGGAAAGCGGTGACATCACAATCCGCGTGCAGCAGGTCATTATCCGAGCCGACCTGGCAGCTGGCGGCGTTGACGTTGTCGACGCCCATCGCCGCCTTCTCAGCCACCTTCTGAAGCGTCGCATAGCCAATTGTCACGTGTCCGTTCTGACCCTGACTCAGGATCATGGTGGTAGGGCCGAAGTGAGGGGTCAGCTCCAGCTTGAGCAGAATGAGCATTATGATGCCTACGACCACTGCCACGACCACCGTGATGACCTGGACCAGACTCGGCGTGAGGTGCGCAAGATCCGAGAGCGCGGCTGCAACCGGCGGAAAGCCGAACACCCGGGTGACGACGCTCACGGCCATCACGTCGCTCGCAATGGCTACGGTTCCGACGGCGAAGCCGAGGAGAATGAGCCAGAGCACCACCGCCACGATCCGGTTGAGGATGTTCATGCGCTCTCCATTGCCATGTCGTCCACGTACACGTTTATTGGGCCGACAGGCAAGCCCGACCCGGCTTCAAGGGCGCTCCGGACCCTCTTGCGCACTTCGCGCGCGAGAGGCGGAACCGGCGAATTTGTCACTCTCACGTGAATGTTGGCCACGATCCGTCCGTCCTCGTGGCCGATTCCCACTCCCTGCACCTCGACACCCGGCCCGTACGTTGCCTCGACGTAGCCGACTCCCGGACTGATGCCCAGCACTCCGGGGACCGATAGGGCTGACTGCTCCGCGGCGCGTGCGAGTGCCACGTCATTCACCGTCGTATGGGCGCTCAGGGCCTAGTGGCCGCTCTGGCCCGACTGTTGAGGCTGAAAATAGACGTCGCTCACGGTGACGTTCACCGTCTTCACTTGCAAGCCGGTCATGGTCTGCACCTGATCGCTGATGATCTGGCGGAGTGCATTCACGACTTGCGGAATGCGGGCTCCATAGTCGATCACGATATTCACGCTGACTGCCGTTTGACTGTTTCCCATCTGCACGGTCACGCCTTGCGTCGACGGCCCGGAAGATTCCCCCTGAACCGCGCCGGTCACGACGCCGATCGCTCCGCTCACGGCGCCGCCCACGCCCTGTGAGCCCATGCTGTGAATGCCGCTTACCTGCTCAGACGCCGCCGCTGCGATTTTCGCCACGACGACATTCTCGATGATTGTTTCTCCGGCGCCCGTCTGTTCGACCGCCTGATCCGAGCTGGGATTTGCCGCTGCTGTTGCCATGCACAACCTCCTTTCGCGTCCGGACCCAAATCGCAAGAAGCATGCCGCTTTCCGCCGCGATCGGGACGTGCGCGCACGGAAGCAGCGAGAGTCGGGCACAATAGAACCACCATGAAGCTGCTGATTCGAGGTGCCGAGGCTGTCCTTCCTGGCGGCCGCCGGCGGGTAAATATCCGAGTTTCAGGCGAGACCATCGCCGAAATCGGACCCGGGCTCGAGCCGCACCCGGATGACGCCGTGATTGACGCCGAGGGATTGCTCGCCCTTCCCGGCCTGATTGACGCCCACACCCACTTCCAGTTCGACAGCGGCACGATGCAGACGCGCGACGACTTCGAGGCAGGCAGCGCCTCGGCCGCCGCGGGCGGCATCACCACGATCATGAACTTCGCGCCCCAAAAACGGGGCCAGAGTTTGATCGAGGCGGCCGATCTGGAGCGAGCCAAAGCCGAGGGGCACACCCTGATCGATTTCGGCCTGCATCTTTCGCTCGGGACTCCCGGTCCGAATTGGGAGGCGGAGCTACGGCAAGCGGTCGACTCGGGGATCAGCAGCATCAAGGTCTATACGACCTATCGCGACACGTACTACTACACGCAGCAGGCCGACTGGGAACGGCTCATGGAGCGCTCGGGGCCGGCGGGAATGCTGGTCCAGGTGCATGCCGAGGACGACGACATCGTTCGGGAGCATACCCGCGGGCTGCTGGACCGAGGACTGCGGTCGCTGGCGTACCACGGCGAGGCGCGGCCCGGGGCGGCGGAAACGGCGGCGGTGAGGCGCGGCGTGGATCTGGTCAGGCTCACGAGCAGCCCGCTCTACTTTGTGCATCTTTCATCACCAGGCTCACTGGAGGTGCTGGCTGAGGCTCGCGCCGAAGGCTTGTGGGTGTACGGCGAAGCTTGCCCCCATCACTTCACCCTTCCGGCCGACCTGTACGAGACCGAGGACGCCGCCCGCTACATCATGACGCCGCCGCTCCGTCACCGTCTCGATACGCTGCGCCTTCTGAGGGGTGTGGCGACCGGGGCCGTGGAGGTGCTGGGATCTGATCACTGCGCCTACGGACTGGATCAGCGCGGGAATCTGGAGGATTTTACCGACTGCTCGCCGGGCATTCCAGGAGTGGAGACGCTATGGCCGATCGTCTACAGCGATCTCGTGGCCACCGGCCTGACGCCGCTGGAAGATGCGGTGGCCATGCTTTCCTCGCACCCGGCCGACATCTTCGGCCTGCCTGGCAAGGGAAGGCTTGTCGCCGGCGCTGACGCCGACATCGTGCTGTACGATCCGCGACCTCGTAAGCCGTTGGACGAAGCGTCGCTGCACTCACGCGCCGGCTACTCGCCGTGGCATGGGAGGGACATCCAGGGGAAGGTGATGCGAACCATCGCCCGGGGCGAAACCGTGTATCAGGACGGCGAGATTGTAGGGAAGCGTGGTCGCGGCCGGTTCTTGCAGTGCAAACCCCACACGACGCCGCCGGCAGCCGCGTAGCCGCAGGTTCCCGATGTATCGGGGCACGTCCGGAAGGCCATCGCCGAAAACGCGCTAGCGGGAGCTCGACAAAACTGCTTCGACTTGCTGGTTCTGCTGATCGAGGGTGGCGAAGAGATGGTCGATGCGATCGCGGATATCGAGCCAGTACAGCGCCTCGCTCAGTGCTCGGAAGGCGTCGGCGTCGGGCTCGTGGTAGCTGGCGTTCCAGGCTTCCCACGCTTCACCCTGAAGACGGCTGACCACCGATTCGCGGTTCATACTCATGCGCTCAGAGTAACGGCTCGGCGCCCGCCAGTCCATTACCGAAATGGACACATTTCGGCTGCTCGGAAGTACGTCTTTCCGCTCAGTAGCCGCGCGCCATCCATTCCTCTATATGAGGCTTCTCGGCTCCGATGGTGGTCGGCTTACCGTGCCCCGGATAAACCCTGGTGGCATCCGGGAGGACGAACAGCTTGGTGCGGATTGAGTTGATGATCTGGTCGAAGTCGCCGCCGGGACGTTGAGTGTTGCCGGGGCCGCCGGGGAAGAGGGTGTCGCCGTCGATCAGAATATCGCCGGTGACGAAGCTCATGCTGCCCGGGGTGTGCCCCGGCGTGTAGATGGATCGTAGCTCGACATTGCCGAAACGGATGATCTGGCCGTCCTCGATGAGAAAGTCGGGCGGCTGCTGCAGCGGGATTGGCTCTGAGGCATGGATGCCGACCGGCGCGCCGGTCGCTTCGCGAAGCTGGGGCAGCACCGCTATGTGGTCGCTGTCGGCATGCGTCATGAGGATGTACTGGAGATTCGTGCCCTCCAGCTGACTGAGGATGCGATCGACATCCCCCGGAGC
>JBOGSL010000016.1:0-8655 GCA_050695395.1 Chloroflexota bacterium
GCTCGGCGACGTCCTCCGTGGAACGCACCAGTCCGCTCAAATAGCGATACAGCGGCCCGCGGTATTTGTTGAAGAGAAGCGTGAGGAACGCCCTCTCCTCATCGGAGAGGGGATCCGAATCGCGCAAGGCCGCGCGGTGGTCCGCCTGGGCGTCAGTGGACGCCGGCGCCGTTGCTCGGGGCAGGCCCTCTTCTGCGCGACGATGCACTGCGGAGCCTCCCCTACTATTTCCGGTGTGTCTCAAGACTAGATGCCGTGCGCCGCCGGGCCCGACAAGGCTCGTGAATATCGGCGGTCTGTCGGACTTCGCCGGTCCTGGCATCTTACTACCATACGACCCGGGTGCCGTGTGCGAGTACCGGGACCAAAGACCGCACCGAAATCGTCGAGGGGGACGTAAATGCCGCGTAGATTTTGCCGTACTTCAATCGGCGCAAAACCCATCTTTCACTTGTCCGTCGGCCTCGTCATCCTTTTCGGGGTCGCGCTCGCCGCTCACGCCGGCGAGCTTGGGCGCACGGTCAAGATCGACATTCCGGCGCAGCCGCTCGCCTCAGCGTTGCGAGCGCTTGCCAAGCAAGCAGACATTCAAATCATGTTCGCACCGAAGGTGGCCACCGGCATCTACGCACCTGCTATTTCCGGCGCGATGTCGGCTCGCGACGCGCTCGGCCTGTTACTCAAGACGACGAAACTTGAGTTCTCTGTGGACGGACCGGACACCGTAATCATCCGACGCCGTGCGACTCGGCCGCCGAGGACGCCCCATCAGGTCGCGCGAGCCAGCGTGAGTGACGAACCGGCGGGGGCACTCTTGCAAGAAGTAGTCGTCACCGCGGAGAAGCGGCCGGAGCTTATCCGCGACATCCCGATGAGCATTTCTGCGGTCACCGCCTCAGACCTTGCCGCCAACCACATCGAGTCCTACGAAGACCTCTCGCGCACAGTGCCCAACCTGTCGTTCTCCACCCTCGGCGGCGAGGGTCTCTCGAATCTCGAGATCCGGGGTATCAGCTCACAGGCCGGCACCGCGACCGTCGCCACGTATATTGACGACGTATCCCTGACGACGCGAAATCTCTACACCGAAGGAGCGCCGGAGCCGATCGTGTTCGACCTCGATCGGATCGAAGTGCTGCGTGGACCTGAGGGCACGCTCTGGGGCGCGAGCGCTCTCGGCGGCGTGGTCCGATTCGTCACCAACCAGCCGAATCTGCGAGAATTCCAGGGCAACGTCTTTGAAGAGCTCGCGACGGTCTCGCATGGCGGAACCGACTGGACTGTCCGGGGGGTCCTGAACCTGCCGCTGTCGCCCGGCCGAGTCGCGCTACGCATCGGCGCGGAACACGGCGTCGATGGCGGCTACGTCAATGTTCAGCCATTGCTGCCCGGTGAGGGTGATACCCCAAGATCGAATGGCAGCGACTGGACCGTGAGCCACGTGTCGCTCCTCATCAAGCCGACTGATGATCTGCAGATTACCCCCGCGGTGTTCTATCAGACTTATCACTCGAACGACACCAACGTCGTGCTGCTGAGCCCAGATACAGCGGATCCGTACGTCGACAAGAAGGCGCTCTTGGAGCCGGGTACGGACGAGTTCGCCGTTCCGAGCCTCACCATCGATTGGGACGCGGGTCCCGCGAGCCTCACTTCGGTGACCGCGTACTATCAACGCCGATTCGACCGCATCAACGATCTCACGATCGGCAATTCAGAGAGCCTTGCAACGGGCTCCGTCTCCAATCCCGCCCTCGCCGCCGTGGTGTTCAACCTTCCCTCAGCGGACTTCTTCAACACGACGACGAATCAGCTTTCCGAGGAGCTGCGCCTCGCGTCGAAGCCGTTCGTTCCGGGGGCGTCCTTTCCTGTGACTTGGCTGCTCGGCGGGTTCGTCTCGAGGGATCGGACGCAGTTCTCGGATACGCAACCGATATACGGCATCAATGCCGCCTTCGCGCAGTTCGGCGCCGATCCGCAAAACCCTAATGACTTCAGCGGTGGATTTCCGAACGACCTCCCCAACGACATCGCGTATTACGCGCTCGACCACTTCAATACCACTCCGTACGCGGCTTTCGGTCAGGCAACGTACCACGTTGAAGACTGGCTGCGGCTGACCGGCGGGTTGCGCTAGGAGACGGCAAGCGAAGCTCACTGGATATCGCAGAACGACTACTACTCCGCCTGCGGGCCTGCCGCCGGCGGCACCGGCTGTCCAGCCGTGAACGATTTGCACGCCCGCTTCCATGCACTGACGCCGCAATTCAGCGCGGACTGGGACCTCAGCCGGAACGTGACGGCGTATGCCACTGTCGGCAAGGGATTTCGACTGGGGAGCGAGAATGCGCCGGTGCCGCTCTACGGTGATCCGAACGCGAATCCCAATACACCGGGAGTCAACTCGTCACGAGCCGACCTGAGGGCCCTCGGTCTCACGAGTGCGCCGGAAAGCGTCAATCCGGACTCGCTGTGGAACTACGAGATCGGGATCAAGTCGGCGCCGTTGCACCGGCATCTGTTGCTCGACGCCAGCGCCTTCTACATCCGCTGGACGGATATCCAACAGACCGTCGATCTGATCAGCAGCGGCTATAGCTTCGAGGCCAATGCCGGCTCGGCCACCAGCAAAGGCCTGGAGCTCGCCGCCAAAGCGATCATCCCCGGCGGCTTCAGCTTGCAGCTGTCGACGGGATATACCCATGCGACTTTAGACTCGGGAGTCGTAATCAATGGGCACATCGTGAACAACACCTTTCCGGGAGAGGACGTTCCGGCCGTGCCGCGCTGGAACGGCAATTTGAACGGCGAATACGATTTCGCGTTGCGGGGCCTGCAGATGTTCGTCAGGGCAGAGGCGACCTACGTGGGCAGTAGCCACGGTACTCTCGTTACGACCGACCCCGATTACAGCCGACCGAGCTATTCCGTCTATCAAGCCAGTATGGGCGCGACGGTTGGCCGATATGATATCCGCGTCTTTGCGAAGAATTTGACCAACAACGACAAGATTATCCAGAGGCCGGACATCATCAATGCGGGCTACGATGTGGGATACCGCATTACGCCGAGAATCATCGGCGCCAACGTGAGTGTCGCGTTCTGAGTCAAGGCGTGACGAGGAACACTCAATCGCGAGGGGGCCGTGTGTTACGGCATCTTCTGAAGCTGTGCGGCGGGGGCGGCGCGGTTCTGGTGTTGTGTCTCGCACGGGCACAGAATGCACCCGAGCGCAATGCTGACGCGGCGGCCTACGCCAGCCGGAGCACTCCCGAGACCCTGCTGTTGGATGCGAGCACCGTCGGCCGGGGATTTGCTACCTCAACTATGCGGATTCCGGTCAGGCCGGGCCCGTTCACGCTCGTATATCCAAAATGGATACCGGGCGAGCATGCCCCTACGGGTCCACTCGCCGAAATCTCACAGCTCAGAATCACCGGCGATAGCCGTACGCTCGCGTGGCGCCGAGACAAGGTGGATATGTACGCGTTCCACGTGAACGTGCCCCGAGGCGTCTCGTCCATCAAAGTGCAGTTCACCGTACTGCTGAACGCACCTGCCCCGATGGCAACGAGCAACTTGGCTGTGATCCGGTGGAACCGCGTTCTCTTCTACCAGGACGACACCGACTATCACCACGTGTACTTCAGGGCGAGCATCGTCCTGCCGCCAGGCTGGGATTTTGCCACTGCCCTGCCGGTCGCCCGTCGCGTGGGCCAGCGGATCGACTTCCGCGAGGTCAGTCTCAGCGTTCTAGTCGACTCTCCGCTCGATACGGGGTGCTACTCTAAGCAGTTTCTGCTCTGGCAGCATCGTGACGCACGCCTGTGGCTCGACATGTTCGCCGATGCCCCGCGGTATCTTCAGGCTCCGGCCACACTTCTCGATGCGTACAAGAGAATGGCGCCCGAAGCGTTCGCGCTGTACGGCTCGAGGCACTGGTACAACTATCACCTGCTACTCGCGCTTTCGGACAACATCAATTCCGACGGCATTGAGCACCACCAGTCGAGCGACAACCGGAAGCCAGCGGCGTACCTGACGGACCCGAACTGGCAGCTGGTTTCCGGTGATCTGCTGACCCATGAGTTCTCTCACTCCTGGAACGGCAAGTACCGCCGGCCGTGGGATCTGACCACGCGCAATTTCCAGATCCCGCAACGGACGGATCTGCTTTGGGTGTACGAGGGGATGAACCAATATCTTGGGGACCTGCTATCGTTCCGCGCCGGAATCCGCGACCCGAGCCTATACCCCGAATATCTCGCAATGCTCTACGCCAGCATGGCGAATGAGCCGGGTCGCGACAGCGAGCCTCTGATCGACCTTACCACCGCGGCACCGTATCTCTATCAGGCACGTGGGCAATACCCATCTATCCGCCGCACTTCCGATGACTTCTATACTGAGGGCGAGCTCCTGTGGCTCGACGTCGACACGATTATCCGCACCAAAAGTCACGGCCGGAAGTCGCTTGATACGTTCCTACACTTATATTCGGAACCAGCGCTCACCGGGCCGATCGTCAAGACCTACACCCGCGCCGATATTGAGCGGCTACTCAGTGACGTCGCGCCCTATGATTGGCATGCCTTCTTCCAGCGCCATGTATACGAGGTGGCCAAGCGGCCCCCGACCGGCGAGCTCGCACGCTCGGGCTGGGCTCTCGTGTACACGGCGCGGCCGAACGTGTTCATCCAGGCGAAGGACGCGCTTTATCACACCGATGATCAGTGGTCGAGCTACGGCTTTATTGTGGCTCCAGGACACCGTTTGAGCGATGTGCGGGAGGGCTCGCCCGCCTGGCAGGCGGGCCTCGCGCCAGGGATGAGGATCGAGGCGGTGGACGGGCAGGCCTACTCGGCCAGCGTGCTGAAGTACGTCATGAGGGAGGCCCAGCAGTCGAGAAAGCCTACGGAGTTCCTGATCTCCCAGGACAGCGAGTTCCACACCCTCGAAGTCCGCTACTTCGGGGGACCGCGCCATCCGCATCTCGAGCGCCTCCCGGACCAGCCGGACATGCTGGCTGAGATCATGTCACCCCATGCCCGGCCGTAGCCTGGGTGATCCGCGCCGGATCCCTGCGACGAGTCACCCCACATGAGCGACGCCCCGGAAGGCCCTCCGGGGCCCTCAGGCCGCCTTCCGGCTTGCCTCGCCCGTAGATGCCATGAGCGGCCATCGACACTGAGCCGAAACCCGGCCGACAACCCCAAAGCGTTGTCGGCCCCGCGCCACGCATGGCGGACTTCGCAGGCGCCGGCATCCTTATCTCAATGTGGACTCGCCGGCCGCAGGCGACCCACATCAACCGGGGAGGAATGATCATGCGCAAGACGCTTGTCGGCTCCACTCTGCTCGTCTGTCTCCTGGCATTGAACGTATTACCCCGCTCTGCCGAGGCGTCCGCGCCCATGTGTGGTCAGGCGCAGGTAGAGACGCTGCTCGGCGCTGCCGCACCCCCCGGTCCCTCTGCCTACTACATCGTGCCGCGCGAGCCTGTGTCGCCCTTCTATCAGTGGGAAAGCAACAACGGCTACTGCGGCGAAGTCTCCCTCATCCAGGCCGCGCTCAACAACGGGCAGTGGCTTTCACAATTTAATGCCCGGCGGGTCTGCGGCGAGTTCCTGGGCCAGACCGGTGGCAGCGGTCCGTCCCTGCAGCAGGCCGGCACTTCCCCAAGTAAGGGCGCCAACTACAATGCCCAACTGCTGCTGCAGACCCCAAGTCAGGGGCTCAGTGGCCCTGATGACTTTGGCAATGCGGCGCGCTGCGCCGCAAACACCCGCATGGACATGATCACCTACCCGTCGAACACCGGCTACCGCGTTCCGAACAGTGGCCTCGCGGGCTACGAGGACTTCATGAGCTGGATCAAAGCCCAGGTCATCGCCGGCAACCAGGTAACCCTGGGCGTGCTCCTGAACGGCAACAACGATCCCCAGTACGATCACATCGTCACGGTCATCAAGATTGGGACCAATCACTCGCCGACCGATTCGACCTACTACCCCGACGATGTGTTGTACTTCGATGATCATGGCCTGTACACATTGACTCGCAGCAGTACCGGCACGTGGTCGTTCGCGCTGAATCCGTCGATCCCCCTGGGCGCCGGCTCCGACAGCACCGGCTGCACTCCGTACATCTTCGCGTATACCTTTGCATCGCTTGCCCGTACGCGCGCCGCGGCGAATGCGAGCGGCGCGCCGGCGTTTTCGATCGTCATTCCGAAGGCCTCCGGCACGACCGAGACAGTGGCCGGTAACGCTGGCAAGAACGGTCTCGGTACGAGCAAGGTGCCGGGACCGCACGACTTCGCGTTCGCGGTCTCCGGCCCGAGCGACCCTCAGGGAGTGACCGTGCCGGTGGTGCTGACCATCCTCGGCACTAAGACACTGACGAACGGTGTCTGGCAGGCGAACCCGATGGACGCCAATTCCGTGCCCAATGCAGGCTACGACTACGAGAACCCCTATATCGGCGGCCCCGTGGGTCAATGCGACGACGGCAGTTGCGTCAGCAACGACGAGCCGCCGGCGATGACGATGACGCTGCAGGCGACAGTGCAGGACCTGACCCCCGGTGTGACGTACAACCTGTATGAGTACGACTTTCCGTCTCTGAAGAGCAGCACCGCCGTCGGCAGTGACGTCGCGCTCGCCGTTCCCACGAGCGATTTCAATGCCAACAGCGCCATGGCCACGAGCAAGATCTCATTCATCGCAAAGGGAACGACCTACACCGCCCCCGAGATCACTCGGACATCCGACAAGATCGTAGTCTTCCGCGCGGTGCCGGCGAGCGCGCCATAGATGCGGCCATTCACCCTTGGGGCGGGCGGGCAGCCCTGAGCCTCGCCGCCCTGGGTCCGGGCCATATCCGGACGCATCTCTTACATCTTCTGTCGCGCAGCGCCGTTATCCGCACTCCTGAGCCTCGGACCGGCGCTTCGCCACGCGCGTTCCTACACCCCAAGGCGCCCTTGCGCAGGTCGACTTAGCTAGTCGCGCTACGCGACCACTTCGTGGCCAGCAGGATTGAGGACGTCGTCTTCTCGACACCTGGTAGCTCGCCGATTCGGTCGATTAGCTCGTTGAGTTCCGCGGAGCTGGCGGCTTCGAGTTCGGCGATCAAGTCAAAGACACCGCTGATGGCGTGCAAGGCCGTGACCTCGGGCATGGCCTGCAGCTGCCTCTCCGTGGCTCTCGCGAGCTTGCCGTTCACTTTGATCAAAACATGCGCGCGGATTTGCCGGCGCTCGATCTCGGGATTGAGACGTACCGTGAACCCTTCGATCGCCCCGCTCTGCCGCAGTTTCTGCAGCCGGTCGTAGATGGTGGCACGGCTGACACCGAGTGCCCTCGAGAGTTGGGTTATCGGCGTCCTGGCGTCCTTGCGCAATAAAGCCACGAGGCGGCGATCCAGTTCATGGGACAGGGTGTATTTAGAACTAGACATTTTGTCAGTTTACAGCAAAGAAGGTATACAGGTTGCGCACTTTAAATTGGACTATATGCCCGGCCACACTGCGCGAACATTCCCTGGGGGACTGACCATGAAACGAGTTCTGTTGGCGGGTGCGGGCAAGATCGGCAGCATGATTGCGGGCTTGCTCAGCTCGACAGGCGATTATCGGGTAACCGTGGTGGACCGCTCCGCCGGACAGTTGGAGGGCCTGTCCAAGAGCGCTTCGATCGAGACACGAATGCTCGATCTCACAAACCCCGGAGAGCTTCTCGATGCGATGCGCGGCCAGTTCGCTGCCCTGAGCGCCGCGCCCTACAGCATCACGAGCCATATCGCTCGGGCGGCGAAACAGGCCGGCGTTCACTATCTCGACCTGACCGAAGATGTGGCGACGACTCGGCTGGTGAAGACTCTGGCAGCGGACGCCTCGACCGCGTTCATTCCACAGTGTGGGCTTGCGCCCGGCTTCATATCCATCGTCGCTTACGATCTGGCCAAACGCTTCGACAGCTTGGACAGCGTGCGCCTGCGCGTGGGCGCTTTACCGCAGTACCCCTCGAACGCGCTCAACTACAATCTCACGTGGAGCACGGATGGCGTGATCAACGAGTATCTGCGGCCATGTGAGGCGATCGTGGAAGGTGTGCTGCGGGAGGTGCCCCCGCTGGAGGAGCTCGAAGAATTCTCCATCGACGGCGTTCGTTACGAAGCATTTAACACATCGGGCGGCCTTGGCACGCTCTGCGAGACTCTTGGCGGCAAAGTTCGCACTCTGAATTATCGGACAGTCCGCTACCCCGGTCACCGTGACATCATGAAAACGCTTGTCCATGACCTGCGCCTCGGCCAACGGCCGGAGGTCCTGAAGGGCATTCTCGAGCACGCAATCCCCGCGACCACCCAGGACGTCGTGCTCGTCTTCGTCACGGTTAGCGGGCAGAAGCAGGGCCGTCTCGAGCAGGAGACGTACGCGAGCAAGATTTACGGCCGCATGATCGACGGTGTGCCCTTCAGCGCGATCCAGATCACCACGGCGAGCGGGATTTGCGCCGTGCTGGATCTGCTTGCGCAGGGCCAAATCCCGACGCTCGGGTTCGTGCGGCAGGAGGAGATCCAGCTCGATGCCTTCCTGGCCAACCGTTTCGGCGCCGCCTACGCGATGCCAAAGGTCGCGCCTGCCAGGGG
>JBOGSL010000017.1:0-3443 GCA_050695395.1 Chloroflexota bacterium
GGACATGATCGACTCCATCGATCGGATCGCGACTGCGCGCCCGCCTAAATCGGCTCGTCTGTACATGACAACTTCAGGATCGACTGGCGTACCTGTCGGCTTTTATCTTCACAAAGGAGTCAGTCGCCCCAAGGAACGAGCCTTCCTGGAGGTCCAATGGCGCCGTGCGGGATACTTTGACGACGCGCGAGTGGTTATGATCCGCGCTCAGGTTACATCTGCAGTCTCCAGTGGCTCTATCGCCTTTTATGATGCTATAAGAGGTTGGCTCCTTCTTTCATCATACCAGCTCAATTCGGAACGGTTTGCGGAATATTTGAATCGTATTCGCCGCTTCCGCCCTCATGTGCTACATGCTTACCCTGGTATTGCCCTTCGGCTCGCGGAGCTCATGCTGCAAACTGGAGAACAATGGCCGGTGCAGTTGAAGTGCGTTCTGGCCGGATCAGAGCGCCTTACCGGTTCACAGCAGATGTTGCTCGAGGAGACATTTGGCTGCCGCGTGTTCTCATGGTATGGTCATTCGGAGCGAGTGGTGCTTGCTGCCCAGGGAGTGACGTCTCGGTCACTGTACTTCTGGCCTGCCTATGGGCTGGTTGAATTCGGGCCACCCGATTCTCAGGGACTCCGGGAGGTGATTGGGACGAGCTTCCACAATCTCGTGATGCCTCTCATCCGCTACAGAACCGGAGACTACGTGCGCCTGCACCAAGATGAACTGGATGGGCAAAGAGAATTCAATTGGCCAGCGGTCACATTCATTGAAGGACGTGGTAGTGAATTTCTGATTACTGCTACCGGACGGTATATACCAGTGACGCCGCTGATGGTACATAGCGATGCTCATGACGATATCTACGCGATACAACTTGTTCAAAGAAAGATCGGGCACCTGGAGTTTTGCTATGTGCCGACGCTACGCTTCGAGACCGCGAGATTGGCACGTATCGAGGCTATACTTCAAGGGAAAGTGGGAGATGACGTTACCATCAGCTTCCGTGAGGTAGCCGATGTTGAGCGAACTTCACACGGTAAGGGAAAGTGGTTTGTGAGTACCTTAGAATCCCGTCCGGTGGTTAGTGTAGACGAGAGCGGCGACGGCGAGACAAGCTAACTCGGTCTAGCGGCTGGAGGTAGAAGGGGGTTGGTAAGGGACGGCTTGTTCGTCGTCTCCCATGCGCGAGGCGGAAGTGATATCAATCGGAACCGTTCGCGAAGATGGGATTCGCGACCGCGAAGCTGTAGATAGCGAGGAGTTGCTCGAGGTTGCGGGCTGGGTCGAAGGTATGCGCGTACTCCGCGCGCGCGAGCGTCCCAAGGTGCCGGTATCGATCCGGATATACATCGACGTCCCTGAGGAGTCCTGCGAGGCCCTTGACGTCTCCGGCCCTGAAGACCACGCCTACCCTGCCGTGGGCGACGATCTCGGGGAGAGCGCCGCGGTCGGACACGATCGGCGGTACGCCGAGTGCCATCGCCTCGAGAGCCACCAAACCGAAGGGTTCTTCCCAGGCCGAGGGGACGACGATTGCTCGTGAGCTGGCGATGAGGCGTCGAGCGGCCGGCGGTTCCAGAGGTCCGAGCACATCGACACCTCGCGAGAGGACGGCCCATGACTTCATCTCTGCAAGGAGGGATCCATTGCCGGCTATGGCAAGTCGGAGCGGAGAATTCGGGTTGCTTCCCACATGCTCGTCCCAGGCGGCCATAAGCACAGGTAGACCTTTAGCCATGTTGAGTCGACCCACGTAGGCGACGCGGTGTTGGGGTGCAGGAGCGACCGTCTCCGGTTGTGGCACGAGGTTTGCTTTGACGAAAACCCGTTGCGGAGGCAGCCCCAGGATCTTGAACTGGTCCCGTTGGGCAGCCGAGAGGAACACGTGTGCCGAGACAAGGTTCCGCCACGTCTGGCTGTGCACCGCCACGCGCACCGCTTTCGGTAGTGTTGCGATGGGTGATCCACGGTAGCAGCCGTGGAGGACAGACGGGAGGGGAAGGCGCCCAACGCAGTCATGGCACGCTCTACCTTCCCGGAAGAGCGTGCCAGCGGGACAGATCTCCCTGTAGTTGTGCACTGTTGCGACGACCGGAATACGCGCTGTCCTACAGCTGTACAGTATCGATGGACTGAGCAACGGGAAGGTGTTGTGGATGTGCGCAACATCGGGCCGTACCGAACTGAGGACCCGGCTCAGTGATCTCCTGGCCTTTTCGCTCCACACCACGCGTCCGGGCACGAGGAGTCGCTCGACTAGCGACCAGCCGGCTATGTCATCGCTGTTGGCTTCGAACTGCTCGACGGTGTGGCCAGCCGTCTTCAGTGCGGCGCCCTCCCGCTCGACCACCTGATTTTCGCCGCTTGGGGAAGCGGATCGATAACGGTTGTGGACGAGGAGGATCTTCATGACGTCACAAGCTTCCACCCCAATAGTTGCAGACTGCCGCCACTGATAGTCCGAGAGATCGTTGACACTGGTCCGACTGCAAGAAACCTCTCAAGTTCTCTCCAAGAGCTGCCGACACGTACGGGGACCACTTGATGCACTGATCCACACTCTCGTTCGGCGCCACGTACGGAGGCGGGCATGCGAGCTCCACTGGCCAATAGGCGCACCATCGCTCCTGTCGTGGCTCTCGTAGTCCTGGTTGCGGTGCTCGCTTCGATCGCTCTGAGCGGCGGAGGTCAGCGTGCGGCAGGTCAGCTTGTGAGTGCCGTCATCACCGAGGTGGGCCCTCCGGCCACCTTTACCAGCCCTCGGACGGCTTCTCCCTCGACGAGGCTGCCCCGAGGCGTGGTAGATGGAGATATCGTGATCAGTTTCATCGAGACCTCCGGAACCGCCACCTTTCACTGTGCCACCCATTCACGAAGGTTACTCGATGTGGTGAATGTGAAGAAGGTACAGCTTGCGGCGTGTGCCGTGCTCGAGCATGGCCGCTTGAGGCGGCCCCGAGGCGAGCTTTTGCCGCCAACGCACGCAGCCATGATCACGGTCGCCTTTCATGGTGTTGACCTGCGCGCCCCCATCGGAGCCAGCCGGGCTCGTCCTGGGCGGGTCTCTCCTGCGGTAAGAACTCGTTCGGGTCATATGGTCCTCATCTACAGCGAGGGCATCGATCTGCTCGGGCGGTCGAATGTGGCCGAACCGACAGTCGACAGCGGGTCCCAATCCCCCGCCGCTGTACCCCGGGGACTTGACCTTGCCGGAGCCGCAAGCCAGGTCACGTCGCGAGTCGTACTTGCTACGTCGCCGGCCGGTCTGGGGATCACTCACCGCAGGACATGGCCACGTCACGGGGTGAGCCAGCCGGCTGTCTCTGGCACTATCACGCTGCGGCCGGCCCGGCATCACCATTCCCCGCCGCCCACCACCACCACCACCACCACCACCACCACCACCGATCCAAGGACCACGCCAGATCCAACGACGACTACACCTCCC
>JBOGSL010000018.1:0-5448 GCA_050695395.1 Chloroflexota bacterium
ACCTCCTCCAACTCGGCCGAAATCAACAAAATCGCTGTCCCCGCGTCCCGTTTCTCCACGATGCGCTCGTGAACGAACTGGGCGGCGCCGACGTCCAGCCCTCGGGTCGGTTGCGAAGCGATGAGAAGAGCCGGGTCTTCCGAAAACTCGCGTGCCACCACCACTTTCTGCTGGTTGCCGCCGCTCAGATTGCCCACCGGAATATCGGTGCGGGGCGGGCGTACATCGAAGCGTGCCACCAACTCTCGGCCCCAGGAGCGCACGGCGCCGAGATTGAGCACCCCGAGGCGGGAGAAGCGCGGTTTCCCCTGCATGCCGAGAATCAGATTGTCCGAAACCGAATAGGACAGGACCAGACCCCGCTCTCGTCGATCTTCCGGAACGTAGGCCACGCCGGCTTCGCGCACCCGCTTCGGCGCGGTCTTCATGGCCAGTGATCGCCAGAAGGCGCGCTTCGGTCCAGTCGGCCTGCCCGCCCGCGAGAGGATGTTCGTTCCGTTGACCGTGGCAGAGCCGCTCTCAGCCGGACGCAGGCCGGTGAGCGCCTCCACCATCTCTGTCTGCCCGTTTCCCTCCACGCCGGCGATGCCCAGAATCTCCCCCTGCAGCACTTCTAGATCAACGCCTCGCACCGCCGGGACACCGCGATCGGATACCACCCCTAGATCCTTCACCTCGAGGACCGGCGCCCCGACGCGAGCTGGCGCCTTGCGCACGCTCGGGAGGTACTCTCGGCCGATCATCTTCCCGGCAATCTCGCGAGGATTGGTCTCCGCGGTAACCAGATCGGCCACCATCTTGCCTGCTCGCATCACCAGGATTCGCTGGGAGATGGCCATCACCTCCTGCAGTTTGTGGCTGATGAACAGGATGCTCTTTCCCTGAAATGCCAGATCCCGTAGCACCACGAACAGCTCTTGCGACTCTTGGGGAGTGAGCACGGCGGTAGGCTCGTCGAAGATCAAAATATCGGAGCCCCAATACAGGATCTTTAGAATCTCGACACGCTGTTGCAATCCTACCGAGAGGGACTCCACCCGGGCAGCCGGATCTAACTTCAGACCATAGGCAGTAGACAGCCGGGCCACCTCGCGGCGAGCCGCCTCGGCGTTGAAGAGCACGCTTGACGTTTCGTGACCAAGCACCACGTTCTCCGCCACAGTGAGGCGGGGGATCAGCATGAAGTGCTGATGCACCATGCCGATCCCGTGCTCGATGCTGTCCCGAGGCGAACTGAAGTGCACCTGCTTGCCTCGCACGTAAATCTGCCCCTCGTCTGGCTGCAGCAAGCCGGTGAGGATGTTCATCAGGGTCGACTTGCCCGCTCCGTTCTCGCCCACCACCGCCAGCACACGTCCGTCGAAGGCCTCGAGGTTTACATGGTCATTGGCTACCAGCGGGCCAAACCTTTTGACGATATCGACCGCGCGAATGGCCGGCTCGTTGGCTCGCTCGACGTCCACGCTCATGCGGCCTCGGACGGATCGTACGGCACACCGTCCGCCGCGGGCGGTATCGCTCGTCCCACGAAGCCGGCCAGCGCCACCACGGTGAGAATGTAGGGTAACGTGGCGACCAGCGTGGAGTAGGACTGCAGCGGACCGGAGGTGTTTTCCAGGGTGTCGTAGAGCCCTTCCCCAAAACCGAAGAGCAGGCACGCGCCGAAGGCACCGAGAGGGTTCCACTTTCCGAAGATCATGGCAGCCAGCGCGATGTAGCCGCGTCCGGAGGTCATGTTTTCAGCGAAGGTATAGGCCACCGCCAGCGCTAGATATCCTCCCGCCAGCCCGGAGAGCAGTCCGGAGAGCGTGACCGCCAGGTAGCGGAGCCGCTGGACGTTGATGCCCGCCGTGTCCGCGGCGCGCGGGTGCTCGCCGAAGGCGAGAATCCGAAGGCCGATGGTGGTGCGGAACAGAAAGATCCAGGTGAGGATCACGAGCAGCAACATCAGATACACGATGGGGTTCTGCTGGAAGAAGGCGTTGCCGGCCCACGGAATTTTCGCCAGGCCCGGAATGCTCCAGTTGGGAATGGTGAAGATATCGCCCGAGGCGCACGGCTGAGGCGGCGTGCACGCCGTCGGCGGACCGTTGATGCCGTAGACGGTGAAGAGCAGATAGCTGGTAAGCCCCAGAGCCATGAGGTTGATGGCCATGCCGCTGATGATCTGATCCGCTTTCCAGCGAATCGAAGCATAGGCGTGCAGCAGGGCCATGATGCCCCCCGTGATGATGGCAGCCAGCAAACCGACGGCGGCATTCCCGAAGATGATGTCGAAGAACACGGCGAAGAACGCGCCGGTGAGCATCATGCCCTCCATGGCGATATTCACCACGCCCGATCGCTCCGAGATCACCCCGCCCAGCGCCGCCAGGGTGAGGGGCGTCGCCTCGCTGAGAGTCGTGCCCCACAGATTGCTGTTGCCCAGGGTGGACCACACGCCATCCAGCGGAATCACGGGACCATCACCCGTTCCCGCCTCCAGAGCGGGAGGTGAACGTAGCCGTGGCGCGCCAGGTAGCGGATCAGCGCATCGGCCCCGATAAAGAAGATGATCAGACCCTGCACCATGTCCACCAGATGGGTGGAGATATTGGCATTGGCTTGCATGATGGCGCCGCCGTGAACGAAAGCTCCAAACAAGATCGCGGCCAGTATCGTGCCGACCGCATTGTTCCGGCCCAAAAGCGCCACGGCGATGGCGGTGAATCCGAAGCCGGACGAGAAGTCCCAGGTGAGGGTGTAGGGAGCCAGGCCGAACACCTCCACCATGCCTCCCAAACCGGCCAGCGCCCCGGCGATGATCATGGTAAGGACGATCTGGCCCCCCACATTGATCCCGGCGTACCCGGCCGCCTTTTGATTCAGCCCGACGGCTCGAATCTTGTAGCCCACGGTGGATCTCCACAGAAGAAACCAGAAGAGCACCGCTGCCGCCAGGGCTATCAGCAGGCCGAGGCTGAGCCGATCGTTTTTGATGAGCCAGCCGGGAATGATGATCGGCAGGAAGGCGTGGGCCGGCGGCGTCTCGGGGACGCCGACCTGAAAGCGCTGGGCCATCGGGCCGGGCGCGCCGGTCGGACTGGATTGCACCAGGTAATACAGAATGAGGATAGAGGTGTAGCTGAGCATCATGGTGGTGATGACCTCATGCGCCCCGCGCCAGGCCTTGAGGAGACCGGCGATGCCCGCCCAGAAGGCGCCCGCCGCCGCGCCGGCCAGCATAGCCAGCGGGATGAGCAGAATGCCGGGCAGATCGACACTGATCCCCACGTAGGTGGACAGAATCGCGCCTGCCGTGAACTGTCCCTCAGCGCCAATGTTAAACAGACCACCGCGAAAAGCAAACGCCACGGCCAGGCCGGTGAGCATGAGAGGTATGGCGGCCACCAGGGTTTCCGAGATGTTGTACACGCCGCCAAAAGCGCCCTCGGCAAGCTGCACATACCCGTTGATCGGATTCGAGCCCGCGGCGAGGACCACAAGGCCGCCGATAATCAGCGCGAAGACCACCGCCAGCACCGGCACGAGCGCGCCCGAGGCGAACTCGTAGGTGAAGTTCCGCTCCAGGCGATCCTCGGCGACGAGACTCACATCCCACCTTCCTTGACTGGTTCCAATTATATGGTCGGCAGGGACTGTCTCACCCCGGCCCGCCCGACCAGCCTGGTATCATGCCGTGGGTCTCGGTGGTGGCGCGGCACTCCCCGGCCGGCTCGCCGAAGCCCCACAAACACCTCCCCAGGGGACGAACGCTGAACGCACTGGTGGCCGGCGGCGCCGGCTTTATCGGCTCCCATCTCTGCGCCGCCTTGCTGGACCGCGGTCATCAGGTCACCTGCGTCGACAACCTTCAAACCGGTTCCCTGCGCAATCTATCCGGCATCTGGGATCATCCCGACCTCCGATTCGTCGAGCACGATATCACCGCGCCGTTGCCGCCGGGGTTGCAGCCGGACCTGATCTTCCACCTCGCCAGCCCCGCTTCGGTAGTCGACTACCTGGCGCTGCCGGTGCAGACCATGCGGGCCAACAGCCTCGGCACCCTGAACCTGCTCGAGCTGGCGGCGAGCAGCGGGGCGGGCTTTCTCTTCGCCTCCACCTCCGAGGTGTACGGCGATCCTCTGGTCCATCCCCAGCCGGAAACGTACCAGGGCAACACCGAAACACTGGGGGTGCGGGCGCCGTATCACGAAAGCAAGCGCTTCGGCGAGGTAGCCACGCTGGAGTACGGCCGCAGCCGCGGGGTGGACGCCCGGATCGTGCGCATCTTCAACACCTACGGACCCCACTCGCGGCTGGACGACGGCCGGATCATGCCGAACTTCATCATTCAGGCCTTGCGAAACGAGCCCATAACGATCTACGGGGACGGCTCGCAGACGCGGAGCTTCTGCTACGTGTCCGACATGGTGGAGGGGATTCTTGCGGCGATGATGACGGCCGGAACAGTGGGGAAAGTCTTCAACCTGGGCAATCCGGACGAGCACAGCGTGCTGAGTCTGGCGCGGATCGTCGCCGGGCGGCTCGGGTCGACGGCCGAGCCGGTGCGCCGGGCGCTGCCCGAAGGCGATCCCACCCGCCGCCGGCCCGATATCGCCAGGGCCGAAGCGATGCTGGGCTGGAGCCCGACGGTCGACCTACCGGCGGGCATCGCTCGTACCGCCGCGTGGTTCGAGAGCCTGCTCAAGGCGCCGGCCGAGGCTAGGTAGGAGACTGCGCCAGGTCGATTTTCCTCGCACAGGAGCCGAGACGATTGTGGCTGCTCTTGAAGCTGATGCCCGACGCTCGGAGGTTGGGCTGGGTCCGCGCGAGCCGCGGCCCAAGTGTATGCGTGAAGAGGCGAGTTGCGGGTCTTATCCGTACCATGTCTGTGAGGAACTTCGGCGCCGGGGAATGCCGCTTCCTCGCAGCTTCTATCTTGATTGTGTACAGCCAGCGAGAGCGTCAGACACTTCGGAAATTCCTTATTAACTTCAAATCGGCAGTCCATACGGCGAGTTCATGGGAGCGAAAGAGCCACTTGAAGGGGGTCTCGCATCCCGGAGGAGATGAGGTCATGGCGCAGGGGTACCTGGCTCTAACGGCCACCCTCGCAAAAGATGAGGAGACGGGCGAGTACGTCGTGCGCTGCCCAGAATTGGGCATCTCGACGATGGCGGCCAGTCCGGATGATGCTCTTCCGCGGATATGCGAGGCAGTGACTCTGTTCCTCAACACGCTGGAAGAAGTGGGGGAGAGGGAACGAGTGTTTGCCGAGCGTGGCATCCAAATGATCGAGGAAGAACCGCCAGTCGAGACGCAAGTCAACGCTCGTCGGGGCGTCTTCGTTGCGCCGTTCTCTGTCTCTGTCCCTATCCCTGTCCCTGTCCACGCTGCTTAGCGGCCGGCGGCCAAGGGCAGGACTCCCCTTGTTTCAAGTCAGAAGTGTTGCGCGGCTCTACGAAG
>JBOGSL010000019.1:0-8678 GCA_050695395.1 Chloroflexota bacterium
TGTCCCATACTTCGCGTTAAGAATCCCCTGTATGCTGATCACGTGGACCAGGAAACAACGCGGCACTTCACCGCCACGACCTTCGTCGTCTACAACGGCAAGGTGCTGCTCCATCGTCACCCTCGACAGCAGATCTGGCTCCCGCCGGGGGGCCATATCGAACGCGACGAGCTGCCCGACGAGGCGGCCCTGCGGGAGGTCCGCGAGGAGACAGGACTCGCGGTCATTCTGAGTAGCGCCGGCCAGGCCGACGAGCTCGCGCGCGATATGGGCACGGCGGTGGTTGCGCAGCCGGCTTACATTCTCGTTGAGCAGATCAACCAGCACCACCAGCACATCGACTTCGTCTACCAGGCCATCCCCGAAAACGCCCCTCCGGAGGGTGAGCCGCCGGTACACGCCGGCTTCCAGTGGTTCGCGCTCGACGCCCTGCCGGACAAGGACGTGCCGAAGAACGTGCGGGTGGGAGCCAGAATGGCCGTCGAGTACTACGCCCTGGCGGGTTAGGAAAATCTTGTCAAGGTAAAATCGGGTGTGACTATCCCCTCTGCCCGGTTCCATCTTCTCTACGCGCTGGACGATGGCTCGCTACATGAAGACCGTGGACTTCTGTCGATGGGAGCGAGCGGACTTCGGAACGTCGCGCCGGATCGCATGGTTCCGCTGCCGGCGGGTACCACGCTTTCGCTGTTGCCCGATTCGCGTCCGCTCGGAAGGGACTTCCAGGGCAACGTCCGACTTTTGCCGCGGCCCGACGCGCGACCGGTAGCGGCTCTGCTGCCCACCGGCTATACACGGCTACTGACTCCGGCATATGAGAAGCTTCCCGGGACGGCCCACATGCCGCTCTTCGGTTACACCGCCGTCGCCGGCCACAACGGCCGCGTCTACGCCTCGGCGATGGCCCTCGATCCGGGCGCTCCGTGGGACCCGGCCGAACACAACACGCCCGATCTGGACGGGCTCATCGCCGCTCGGATTGAGGCCCAGCCGGATAATCGCCTCCTCGCTCATCACGCGCACTGCGCCTCCGAGTACGGCTGCTATACGGCGCAGAATCTCTTCTACCAACGCAACGAGATGGCGATCGCGGTTTCCGTCGCCTGCAACGCCGCCTGCGTCGGCTGCATCTCCGAACAGCTGGGCGATATCGAGGCGCCACAAGACCGCATTCGGTTCACCCCGACGGTCGACGAGATCGTCTCATTGGCTCTACCCCACCTCGGGACGGCTCCCGATGCCATGGTCAGCTTCGGCCAGGGGTGCGAGGGCGAGCCGCTACTGCGGGCGCGCCTGATAGCGCGGGCAATCGGAAAGCTGCGCCAGGCGACCAACCGCGGCCAGCTTCACATCAACACGAACGGGAGTAATCCGCGGGCGTTGCAGCTGCTGATCGACGAAGGGCTGGACAGCGTCCGCGTCTCGATGTTTTCGGCTGGCGATGAGCGCCACAATGCTTACTACGGTCCCCGGAATTACGGACTGAGCGAGATGGAAGAATGCCTGCGTCTTGCCCGCCGTCAGGGCCTGCACTGCTCGATCAATTTGCTCGCATATCCGGGCTTTACGGACACGCCCGCGGAGGTCGAGGCGCTGCTGGGGTTCATTCGCCGCAGCGAGGCCCAGCTCGTGCAGATGCGTACACTCAACATGGATCGCGAGCTGCTGAACGAACGCGTCGGTTTTCCGGATGAGGCAGGCATAGGAATCGAGAATCTCATGGCGAGAATCACCGATGAGACCGGCGCCGGTCTCGGCAGTTACACCCCGTACCTCGGGAGGGCATATGCCGGCGTTTCTGGATGAAGCCCGGATCTTCGTGCAGGGCGGCAACGGTGGGGCGGGCTCGATGCACTTTCACCGCGAGAAGTACGTTTCGATGGGCGGGCCGGACGGCGGAGATGGCGGTGAGGGCGGAGACGTAATCCTGCGGGCAGATCGCGGCGTCAACACGCTGCTCGAGTTTCGGCACCAGCGGCGCTTTGCGGCGGAAACCGGCCAGGCCGGCGGAGCAAGCCGCATGCATGGTCGTAGCGGGACGGATCTGGTCATCGCAGTGCCGGTCGGCACAGTTGTACGCGACGAGACCGGCACCCTGGGCGATCTGCGGGAAGATAACCAGATGCTGGTGGTGGCGCATGGCGGGAAAGGTGGTCTCGGCAACGTCCACTTCAAAACGTCCACCAATCAGGCGCCTCACTTCGCGGAGAAGGGCGAGCCCGGCCAGGAACGTTGGCTCGACCTCGAGCTGAAAGTGATCGCCGAGGCCGGTCTCATCGGCGAGCCGAACGCGGGCAAGTCGACGCTCCTCTCGGTGATTAGCGCCGCGCATCCCAAGATCGCCGACTATCCCTTCACCACTCTCGCGCCCAACCTCGGCGTGGTCCAGGCGGGCGACTACTCGTTCGTGGCGGCCGATATCCCCGGACTGATCGAGGGCGCGCACGAGGGCGTCGGTCTCGGCCACGAGTTTCTGCGTCACATCGAGCGAACTCTCGTGCTCGCGCACTTGATAGACGGCAGCGGGGACGACCCCATGGCCGCGTTCCATCAGATAAACGAGGAGCTGCGACTGCACGATCCGGCCCTGCTGGAGAAGCCTCAGATCGTGGTGATCACAAAACTGGATCTGCCGGAGACCCAAGAGCGCTGGCCGGACCTGCGCAAAGCACTCGAGGACGAGGGCCTACCGGCATTTGCGATATCGGCAGTTACCCATCAAGGCGTCGACGCGGTGGTGTATCGCCTGGCAGAAATTATCCGGGAGCAGGCGAAATTGGTCGAGGATCGCCACGAGGGCGAGGTCCAGGTCATCACGCTTAAGCCAAGCCCCGAGCACATCGAGGTTGAACGGAAGCGCAACGTGTTTCTGGTACATGGCGAGACTGTGCAGCGGCTGGCTGTCATGACCGACCTTCATTCCGCCGAGGCTGTCCATCGTTTGCAGGACCGGCTCAAGCGCATGGGCGTGTACTCGGCCCTCCAGCGGGCGGGGGCGGAAGACGGCAGCAAGGTTCGAATCGGCGACGAGCGTTTCATCTTCGATACAGGCTTCGAGCCGATTCTGAAGCCGGTCGACAGTGCCCACGGGGCGGTCCCGCCTCAACGGCGCGGCCGGTCGTAGGGAGCCGGTTCATTGGCGCTTTCCCCTCATGCGGCCCCCTCCGGCCATCCGCGAACGCCATCAGTGCGGCGTCCCTCCACAGTTTCGCGTCGAGAAGTTGGCGTTATGCCTCGCTCACATCCAGCAGAACGGTAGCCGCCGGTAATAATCCCGAAACAACGCGACGTAGGGCCGGCGGCCGGCTTCCCCGCGCCGGCGACGCGCCCGCGGCCCTTGGCCGGCCTGGTCAGTTCGACGGCTCCCGCTACAGGGCCGTGGCTGATGCCGGCCGGGGACATTCGGACCGGCCTCCCTGCTACTAGCTCGTAGTACCGCCCATCCTCGGGCAGACGCAAGAGCTCTTCGGCAGCCATCAGCACCGGCTCGGCCGTCCGCGAGAGCGCGCTCGCGAATAGTCCGGCTGTGCATCTGCGCCTCCAGTGGCCGCTTTGAGCTAGCCCAGCAGCTCTTCGGGCGTTCCCTCAAAATCCTTTAGCGCCAAGTGCATGTCCAGCACATCGTCGGAGGAGACCGGTTCCATCGTCTCGAACCTGGCTGCTTCACGTTCCGTGAGGTCCGAAATAATCGGCTCTGCCTGGTTGCTCTCCAGCGACACCCAGAACATCTGATGATTCCGGCACATCGAGCACCGTACCGTCACGATCCAGAACTGGTCGTCTCGAGCCGCTATGCGCACCTGGCGTCGGTCGAAGTGTCTGCGGCAGACACTGCAGCGCATGGTGCCGATCAGACGCCTCAGAACCTCCTGGCCACGTTGATCCGCCACGCTACGCGTCTGGGCGACGCTCCCCTTCCTCACCGCTGGGCGATTCGAAGAGCTGATTGACGAAATCGCGATAGACCTCGAGCCGCTCGTCTTCCTCCGCCGGCATGGTAATCGCAGCCTCGTTAAGGATCGACTCCTCTACAAACACCGGCACACCGGTTCGCACGGCAAGCGCGATCGCATCGCTCGAACGCGCATCGATTTCCACTCGCTCGTGCTGCGCGTTGAGCAACCCGATCCGCGCGAAGAACACGTTGTCGTTGAGGTCACAGACCGTAATGTCTACCACCTCGCCGCCGAGCTCATCGATGACCGTCTTCAACAGGTCGTGGGTCAAAGGCCGCGGCGCCTTCTCGTTTTGAAGCTCGAGCGCGATCGCCGTCGACTCCGACATTCCGATCCAGATCAGCAGGTACCGGTCGAGCTTCTCGTCCTTGAGGATCACCACCCGCTGACCGCTCGAGAGGTTCATTCTGACGCTGTCCACCGCGACCGGGATCAGCATGCGTTCGTTGTCACTCATGGCCTTGCGGGGCCATTCTAACACCCGCCCGGGAGCCTCCTAGACCTGCACAATCTCCTGCAGCAGGCGGATATCTCGCGCCGTGCCCGCCTCGTCTAGGTCGATCAGGACAGCGTTAAAGTCCACCGGACCGGTCGCCGGCTGGAAGCGTTCGTACATCTGGGTGAGATAGCGGCGGACAACCGGCTGGGCCTGAGAGCCGATAACGGAGTTGCGGGGACCGACCATGCCGACGTCCGAGATGTAGGCCGTGCCCTTCGGCAGGAGCCGTGCATCGGCGGTCGGCACGTGGGTGTGGGTGCCGACGATGGCGGAGGCGCGCCCGTCGAGATAGTGGGCCAGAGCCTGCTTCTCGGCGGTGGCCTCGGCATGCATGTCGATCAGCACGGCGCGGTCGTCCGGCAGAACGGACAGCGCCGCGTCGGCCGCGCGGAAGGGGTCGTCCAGCGCCGGCATGAAGACGCGGCCCTGCAGATTGATCACGGTGAGCAGCGAGTCTCCCACAGGCACATCCACGCTGCCCAGGCCGGGCGCTCCCGGGGGGTAGTTGAGCGGCCGGAGCACCGGAGGGTTCTCGGCCAGGTACTCCACCCCTTCGCGATGTTGAAAGATATGATTGCCACCGGTCAGCGCGGCGATGCCAAGGCCAAGCATCTCAGTCGCCGTCTCGCGATTGACGCCTGCTCCCCCTACCAGGTTCTCGCCGTTGGCGATCACCACGTCCGGCTCCCATATGTCGGTCAACCGAGGAAGGAATAGCCGGACCGCGTCGCGGCCCGGCTTTCCCACGATATCCCCAATGAAGAGGATGCGCACTACTTGGCGTAGTCGACGACTCGCGTCTCGCGAATCACCATCACCTTGATCTGTCCCGGATACTCGAGGGTCTCCTCGATCTTGGAGACGATGTCCCGAGCGATGCGGGCCGCGGCCAGGTCGTCCACCTCATCTTGTTTCACCACGATGCGAACTTCCCGTCCGGCCTGGATGGCAAAGCTCTTCTCTACTCCGGGGAAGGAGTTTGCAATGTTCTCGAGTGCCTCGAGCCTCTTGACGTAGCTCTCCAAAGTGTCTCGTCGCGCCCCGGGACGTGCGCCGGAGATAGCGTCTCCCGCTTGCACCAGGAACGCCTCGGCGGTGGCCGGCTCCTCTTCATAGTGGTGCGACGCGATGGCGTGCACCACCTTGTCCGACTGGCCCAGACGCTTGCAAATGTCGGCGCCGATCAGAGCATGCGGCCCTTCCACCTCGTGCGATACGCCCTTGCCAATGTCATGCAGCAGCCCGGCTTTGCGAGCAACGTTGACGTCCGCGCCCAGCTCCGAAGCCATGAGCGCACACAGATGAGCTACCTCGATGGAGTGACGCAGCACGTTTTGTCCGAGACTGAAACGGAAATGAAGCCGCCCGAGCGACTTGAGGAGATCGGGATTGAGGCCGTGCACTCCGGCTTCGAAGGCCGCCCGCTCGCCCTCCTCCTTGATGATGGCATCCACCTCGTTGCGGGCCTTCTCAACCATCTCCTCGATCCTGGCAGGATGGATCCGTCCGTCCTGGATGAGCTTGTTCACCGCGTTACGGGCAATCTCGCGCCGCACCGGATCGAAGCCCGAGAGAATGACGGCTTCCGGGGTGTCGTCGATGATCAGATCTACCCCCGTTGCCATCTCGAGAGCCCGGATGTTGCGGCCCTCTCGACCGATGATTCTTCCCTTCATCTCTTCGCTCGGCAACGGCACGACCGAAACCGACGACTCCGACACTTGATCCGACGCCCATCGCTGGATAGACGTGGTGATGATCTTGCGTGCCCTCTCGTCAGCCTCTTCCTTCGCCGCGGCCTCGACCTGCCGGACCATGCGATTGGCCTGCTCGCGCACCTCGGATTCGATGCTGGCGAGAAGCATCCTGGCGGCCTCTTCGTTGGTCAGGCCGGAAACGTGCTCCAGTTCAACCCGCTGGCGCGCAATGAGCTCGCCAACCTGCTGGCGCTCGACCTCGATCTCGGCTTCTCGCTGTCCAAGTTGCTCCTCGCGCTTCTCGAGGTTCTCACCCCGCCGATCGATCGTCTCTTCCTTCTGCTGAAGACGGCGCTCCTGGCGCTGCACGTCGGCCCGTCGATCCCGAGCATCCTGCTCGGCCGCGGACCGAATCTTGTGCGCCTCATCCTTTGCTTCGAGAATGAGCTCTTTCTGTCGTGCCTGCGCCTCCGTCTCGATTCGGTTGGCGTTGGCTCGCGCGGTAGCAGCCTTCGTCGAGGTTCGCCCTTGCGTCCAGAAATACACAAAAGCGGCCCCAACGATGAGGCCAACCACCGCCGCAATAGCGATGATTATCGCTTCCATTTGAATGACTCCCTACTGTCGCATGCAGAATCGGACGCCAAAAACTGGCGCCCGGCCGCTGTCTAAATGGTACAACACGGCCCGGCTGTGCCTTAGCGCCCGTGTTGACACCACGGCGTGCGCAGCATAAAGTTCGCATCAGAGGATATCCATGACAACCTGTACAGGCTGCGGCCGACAGATCGGCGCCGACTTCGCCTTCTGCCCGTACTGCGGGGCACCGAAAACGGCGGCATCCGTTCGCGAGCAGCGCCGTCTGGTCACCGTTCTCTTCTGCGATGTCACCGGGTCGACCGCACTGGGCGAGTCGATCGATCCCGAGACCCTCCGCGCGCTCCTGGCCCGCTACTTCGACCGGATGAAGGGGATCATCGAGTCACACGGCGGAACAGTCGAGAAATTCATCGGCGATGCTGTGATGGCGGTCTTCGGCGTGCCGCGACTGCACGAGGATGACGCCGTGCGGGCGGTCCGAGCGGCAGAGGAGATGCGAGCAGCTCTGCCCGTACTGCGACGTCGAATACGAAGGCTACAGCATCGTAGGCGTGCTGCCGGGCAATGACCGGCTAACCGAGTGGCTGGACCCGGTGCCGGTTGCCCAGCTCTTCTGTGAGGGCTGCGGCAGGTACGCCTTCATGCATCCCGGCCACCCCGACGTCCAGCGCCTGCGCAAAGGCAAGCCCTTCGAAGAAATCGCCGCCAACACCCGAACCCTCAACGTGCAGGTAACCGAAGTCGGCGACCACACCTTGCGCGAGCAGTTCGAAAAGGGCAAAGGCGACTAAGGAACCAGCTCCGCGCCTCCTCATAGCCACGCGATACCACCCGGAATCTCGTCTTCTTCCCGCCGGCTGGCGAGAAGATCGGCGAGCGCGTCGACCAGCAGTCCCAGCGAAGCCATCTGCCTGGGAAATTTGCGCGGCGAGGTGAACACAATTCCGGGCAAGCGTTTGCCACGGCTCACCGCTTCCCGGTGCAGCGCCGTGAAGTCCTGAACGTCCTCGGTTACGAGCACCCGGTGTTCTTGCTCCGCCCACGCGAGAAGCTCGGCATCGGAGCTTTCCAGCAGCCCCGAGACGTCCCTAACTGCGAGCGCGTCGTGTCCTCGTCCTCGGAGCCGCTTAGCAATGAGCGGCGAATAATGCTCGTCAAGAACGAGCCTCACCGATTAGCGATATCTTCACGGCGTCGCCATGAGGATTCGGCTTCCTCGGCGATGGCCGAGTTCCGTGCGATCCAGTCGTCGATCTCCGCCGGGTAATCGGCGTAGTAGTCGAGCGCTGTGGCGACGAGATGCGGGGCGACGTCCAGGTAAGCAGCGGCCCTCGCCAGATCGCCGTCCTCATTGCGGACCGTCTCGATGATCTCCCAGATATCGAGACGATGTCCGGGCAGACCGGCTCGCCTCCCCGCCGGTCCTTGCCGAAAAACGACGCCGGGGTGCTGGGCCATTCGCATCCCCTCCTCGAGATACCGCTCCGCCAGCGCCGTCTTCGGCTGTCCCGAACGCGCGGCGTCGCGAGTCAGTCGCTCGATGGTTTCGGCGCTGAGCCGCATGCTGAAGTGCTGCTTACGTACCACCATGTGGTACATGGTATCACAAAAGCGCCTGCCTTCCTCGGCACCTCGTGATCCGGCAGATGCATCGTTGTGGCCAGCCGCCGCGCTCGGTCGTGCCGCTTCCCCATCCAAGCGCTTACATCCAGCTGCTTCATGCGTCGGGGCCGCCCCGGGTGCCGGCCCGCCAATGCGGGGATCCGAACCAGCAGGGCGTTCGGGCGTTGCCGCATCAGCGGGTAGCTGCGGGATTGCTGACTACGTAGTCTCGCTGACGTTCTTGCCGGTGGCAGGGCTGCTTTCGCGGCGCAACTTGCACTCACCGGTTGGCTGTCGGTTGCTCGGAAGCGTCGGGTGTAGCTG
>JBOGSL010000020.1:0-1549 GCA_050695395.1 Chloroflexota bacterium
ACGTGCGTTCTCAATCAGTGGCCAAAGGTGAGATTGAGGGCAACAGTACTCTATAGAGTGCTTGCTGTCGCTCGCGGGCCTGTTGGTAGATGGTGTGGCGTGCTGGATCGGGTTGCACAATTGTAGAGATTTCTGGGGCGAGTTGAGCTACAACAGGCAAAACACCTAAGGTTTCTAGGGCGAGCAGAGCAGCTCCACGGGCGGAGGCTTCGCCGTTTTTTGAGAGTTCAAGGGGACGGTTGAGTATGTCGGCTAGCATGTGGCGGAGCAAGGTGGAATTGAGGAGCGCTCCTCCGCTGGCGATTAAGCGGGGCTGCGTTATGTGAGGGGAGAGTGCGTGGATCAGTTGGTCGTAGACCTGACTGAGCTGGAATACAACCGCTTCCAGGGCCGCAAGAGCAATTTCCTGGGGTGTACTCCGTAAGGTCAGGCCGGAGATAGTCATGGTTGCGTGAGAATGCCAGCCGGGGCTACGTTCACCCGCGAGCTGTGGCAAGATGGTCAAACCGTGTGCGGCTGGTTTCATGCTGGCGAGCTGCGTATCAAGTTCGCGTAGAGAGGGTAATTGGAGCGTGTTTGTGAGCCAGGCGAGCAGATTGCCGCCCTCACTGAGCGCGCCTCCGAGGAGGGCGTGGCGCTTGTCAACGGCATAGAGCCAGAGTCCCTGTTCCAGCACACCCTGCTCTGGTGGCACAACCACGCGTATGGCGCTGGATGTGCCCATAGAGACCGCCCAGGTGGAGCTTGTCGTACAATTTGAGCCAAGATTCGCAGCTGCTCCATCGCCAATGGCCGGAAACCAGGGCACGCGGTTGAGGATGGGCCAGCGTTGGGCATATGTGGGCGTCAGACCGTGGCATGTATCAGACAGATCGCCTACTGGGGGCAACTGAGAGCCAGAAAGCTGGAGCTGAGCGAGTAATGGGGTATCCCAAGTATGCGTCTGCCTGTTCAACAGGCCAGTGCCAGAGGCCATGGAGAGGCTACACACCGCGTGGCCTAAGAAGCACTCATGGAGATATTCGCCAAATGAGGTATAGCGAGCCGTGTGCTCGGCAATCTCTGGGTGCGCGCTTTGTAGCCAGGCAAGCTTCGCGGGCCAATAGCTCGCGTGCAGGCGTGCGCCAGTGCGTTGATGGATGGCTGCCTCGTCGAGCCGGGCGCGCAGCTCGGCCGCAGCTTGTTGCGGGCGCGTGTCTTCCCAAGTCATCAGAGGGAGGAGCGGGCGACCAGTAGCGTTTAGTGGAAGGAGCGAGTGCCAGAAGGTAGAGGTCGCGACCCCGGCGATAGTCTTGGCGCGCTCGCCAGCTTTTTGTAACACCTCGTTGATCGCGCGGGCGACACAATCGACCAGCACATCGGCATCTACCGAAACTTCGCCCGCGCGCGAGGTCGTCAGCGGATACGTCAGTTGCGCGTGAACTCCCGGCACTGCTGTGCCCCTGGCATCATAGAGGAGAGCGCGGATCGACGAGGTGCCGATATCGAGCGCGAGAAGAGAGAGGATATCTGCTATGTTGCTGGCCTTTCTTGCTGCTATGTGCAGAGA
>JBOGSL010000021.1:0-15131 GCA_050695395.1 Chloroflexota bacterium
GTGCTGCTGGAGGTGATTGAGGGCATCGAATCCCGAAAAACCGGGGTCCGAGGTGGTGATGCTGGTACCCTTCGGGTTGGGAGTACCAGGGTCGCCGCCCTTGTTGACGTGGCTCTTGGGAACCGCGTCATTAGGTTGATTCGGAGGGACCTCGGCAGATAATGAACTCGAACCGACTCCGCTGTAACTCGACCCAGAAGCCGCGCTCAGGTTCGTTGTCCCTAGCTTGACGACCATCTCGCCCTGGGCGCGCTGCTTCCATCGTGGCCGCCCGTCGAGCCTCCGTGGCCGCCACCCTTAGCCTAAACGCCTGCGAGCGGCAAGCTGACAAGGGCAAGTGCCGCGACTGACGCGAGGCGCATCAATCCAGTTTGTAGCCTGATGTAGTTCCTTCTCCCATCTAGTTGTAGAGGTGAGACATCCCTTTCTGATGGTTGAGCGAGGACGGGAAGGCTCCTCGCTGCTCTCGGGATCTTGCCCCCTTTCCGACTATCGAGAACATGCTATCCATCGTGCTACCTTCCCGATGGCGTGTAATTTGACATGTCGCGCTCGGTGGCACTCTGTGCGGTGTAACCGAGTTCGTATCTCTTGGTGAAGTAGCTTCCAGGAGAGAAAGACATGACAAAGCGTAGATACCTTGGCGGCATCGTGGCGGCCCTGCTTTTCGCGGCGATGGTGGCGCCGTCCGCTCTCGCCGCCCCGATTCAGTCCTCGCACCAGGCGAAGCACCACGCCGGTAAGAAGGTGACGATCGCCATCACGACCACCAGCGGTACAACCTGGGGCGTCGTCACCGCCAAGTACAACAGTAAGGGCAAGGCACATACAAAGACCTGCAGCACGGCAAGCTGCAGCTTCAAGGCGCCCTCCGGGGTGAAAGTCCACTTCTCGGAAGTGCCGACGAGCACCGCGACGTGGCCGTTCGAGGAGTGGCAGTACACGAAATCAGGAAAGGCGCACACCTCCACGAAGTCTTCCCTCTCCCTCAAAGTGCACGGCAACGAATCCGTTAGTGCGGTCTACATCCTGAAGTAGGCTTACCCTCCCGTACTGGATGGGTGATGGAGTGTCGCGCTCCATCACCCATTTGTTGTGTCCCTCCGGCCAGGTCAGGCAGACTGTCCCTCGGAGAAGACATTAGAGGGCAATCAGACGTCGTCGGAAAGCCGGCCGGCAACGAGCCGGCCGGATGCGGTGAATGACTTACCGCGGAAGACTTGAAGTTGACGCGTACGGACGACGCCAATACCATGAAACCAGGGCAGACGAATGAGAAAGGGAGGCCGCGTCAATGCGAATGCTCATGAAGGTCGAGATCCCGACGGAGACGGGAAACGAGGCGTTTAAGAACGGTTCCTTCATCAAGGCCGTTCAAGAGGTCCTGGGAAAGGTTCAGCCGGAGGCCGCGTATTTCACCACGGTCGATGGCCGACGCGGAGGCTACGTCATCTTCGACTTGAGAGACGTCAGGAAGATTCCATCGATCAGCGAACCGCTCTTCCTCGCCCTGGGCGCGAATGTCGAGTTCACGCCTTGCTTCACGGCGCAGGAGCTCGAGCAGGCGGGACCCGACATTCAGAAGGCAGTGCAAACCTACGGGTCCTAGGATACATACAAGGAAGCCGAAACGCACCGTGACATTTGACAACGGGAGCTAGCTTCGACCGGCTCATCGCCAAGAAGCGCAACGGGGATGAGCTTTCATGCGAGGAGATCGATGCCTTCGTGCGGGGCGCGTCCGATCACTCAGTTCCCGACTATCAACTGGCCGCCATGCTCATGGCCATCTACTTCCAGGGCATGTCCGATCGGGAAACCGCCGACCTTACCCTCGCCATGGTGCGCTCCGGCGAGGTCATCGACCTTTCCTCAATTCCCGGCTTCAAAGCCGACAAGCACTCCACAGGAGGCGTAGGCGACAAGGTCACCCTGATCCTCGGCCCGTTGCTTGCGGCCGCCGGCATCTCCTTCGCGAAGCTCTCCGGCCGGAGTCTCGGCCATACGGGCGGCACGCTCGACAAGCTGGAGTCGATTCCGGGCTTTCGGGTGGACCTGTCGATCGACCAGATGATGCGGCAGGTTCGTGCGATCGGACTAGCCGTGGGCGGACAAACGGCCGAGTTGGTGCCTGCCGACGGCGTCTTGTACGCGCTGCGCGATGTGACGGCAACGGTCGAGTCAATTCCGCTCATCGCGAGTAGCGTGATGAGCAAGAAGATCGCGGCCGGGGCTGACTGCATTGTCCTGGACGTGAAGTGCGGCAGGGGCGCCTTTATGACGAACCCCGCCGAGGCTGGTGAACTGGCCCGACTGATGGTGTCTATTGGACAGGCAGCCGGCAAGCGGACCGCAGCGGTCGTCACATCGATGGAGGCGCCCCTGGGAAAGGCAGTGGGAAATGCCCTCGAGGTCGCCGAGGCGATTGGCGTTCTCCGCGGCGAGATCGACGGTGAGCTACGGGATGTCACTGTGATGCTGGGAGCCCAGGGTCTCCTCATGGCTGGCGTTGCCCGCAGCGAAGAGGAGGGCAAGCAACGCCTCCTGACGTTGATCGCAGATGGGGCGGCCCTGGCGAAGCTGCGGGAGATGATTCGCTGGCAAGGCGGCGAACCGGGGGTCATCGAGCGGCTCGACCTCCTGCCGCGAGCGTCGGAGATACATCAACTGACCAGCCCGGCCGGCGGTTTTGTCGCATCTGTAGATGCACTGGCAGTCGGGCGGTTGGCGGCAGACCTGGGCGCCGGCCGGCGCGTCAAGGGCGAGGCAGTCGACCCGGCGGTGGGTGTGCTGCTGCACGCTCAGATCGGAGATCGCGTTGAGGCAGGGCAGGTCCTGGCAGAGGTTCACACGAACGGCGCCGTTCCGAACCAGGTCGCGCTCGAACGGCTGGGCGAGGCGTTTCGGCTGGAGAGTGAGCCGGTGCGGCCTGTCCCGCACGTGCTGGAGGTAGTAAGCGCTGTATAAGCCTGGACGCCTGGCAGGGTACTTGCCGCAATTTCAGTCCGGGGTGAGGAGCGGGTCCTGAATGGAGACGTGGGATGGCACGGCTAGAGCCGCTAAACAGCGAAAACGCGCCGGAAGGGGCGCGAGGAGCACTGCGAGGAGCGATCCAGGTATCGGCCGGCATAAAGGCCTACTGGCCGCCGCTCCTGGAAGGCGAAGCCGCCATGGATCAAGCACTGCGGAAGGACCGGCTTCTGCCCGAGACGCTTCTCCGGATCGTCAAGCTTCGGACCGCACAGATCATCGGCTGCCCCTTCTGAATTCACGCTCACGCTGCCGGCGGCAGACGAGCAGGACTGAGTGAGGAGACGCTCGGACGGGTAGTTCACTGGCGCGAAAGCGAGGGCTTTACCTCACGGGAACGAGTGGCGCTCGAGATGGCTGAAGGTATGACCGAGACCCCGCCGGAAGTCGGTGACGAGCTGTTTGACCGAGCCCGCGCGGAGTTTACCGAGGGCCAACTGGTCGAACTCTGCGCCGAAATTGCGTTCGAGAACGACCGCGCCCGCTTCAACCGAGTCTTCGATATCGAGGCTCCAGGTGCGACACGAGAGGAGAAATGATGGCGAACAAACAGTACAAGCAGGCCCCGGCTATGGAGATCAATCCCAAGGACAATTATGAGGCAGTCCTGAATACCAGCGACGGTCAAATTGACATCGACCTGCTTCCTCAAGAGGCTCCGGCGACCGTCAACAACTTCGTATTCCTGGCCAAAGATGGCTTCTACGACGGCGTCCCGTTCCATCGCACCATCGACGGCTTCATGATCCAGACGGGGGATCCCACGGGGACGGGTCGCGGAGGTCCTGGCTATCGCTTCAACGATGAGCCCGTCCGCCGCACGTACACCCGCGGCACTGTGGCCATGGCAAATTCTGGCCCTAATACCAACGGCAGCCAGTTCTTCATCGTGCAGGGTCAGGATGCGGGGTTACCGCCCAGCTATACCATCTTCGGGAAGGTGACTTCCGGCATGGACACGGTCGACAAGATCGCGAAGGCCCCGACCAAGCCCGGCGGCGAAGGCTCGACACCGGTCAACCCCGCTCGCGTCGAATCGGTACAGATCAAGCAGGAAGGCAGCCAGAGCTAACCGCCGATATACGACATCTCGACTTTCGGGAGACTTCGAGTGCCGGCGGTGCGCAATTCCGAGTAGCGATCTCCGCGACGCGTCCAGATCCGCTCCAGGTGCGCGTGCAGGTCGTCATCAGTCGCTCCCGACCGCAGCGACTCCCGAAGATCGTGGCCTCTGATGGCAAAGAGGCAAGTATACAGCTTGCCGTCCGCCGAGAGACGGGCGCGACTGCATGCTGAGCAGAACGGCTGCGTCACCGACGCGATAATGCCGATCTCGCCGGCTCCGTCCGCGTAGCGGTACCGGTTTGCCACCTCTCCCGGGTACGAAGGCTTAACCGCCTCAAGCGGCCATCGCTCTTCGACTGCCGCCAGAATCTCGGCCGCGGAGACCACCTCATCCAGCTTCCAGCCGTTGGTGTGTCCGACATCCATGAACTCGATGAACCGCACGATGTGACCCGTGCCTCGGAAATACCCCGCCATATCGCCGATCTGGTGATCGTTCACCCCGCGCTTCACCACCGTGTTGACCTTGATGGGCGCAAGGCCGGCTCGATCCGCAGCCTCGATGCCTTCCAACACACGCTTGACCGGGAAGCCCACGTCGTTCATGGCGGCAAAGACGGTGTCATCAAGTGAGTCGAGGCTAACCGTCACCCGGTCCAGACCCGCGCTCTTGAGGGCATCTGCCTTGCGAGTTAAGAGCGAGCCGTTGGTCGTGAGGGTGAGGTCCTTGAGTCCGTCGATTCCCCGCAACATCCCTATCAGCCGCTCGATATCTTTCCGCAGAAGCGGCTCGCCCCCGGTGAGCCGAATCTTCTCCACGCCGAGCTCGACGGCGACGGAAGCCAGCCGATGGATTTCCTCAAAGCTGAGGAGTTCAGCCCGAGGGAGAAACGCATAGTCACGACCGAACAACTCCTTGGGCATGCAATAGGTGCACCGAAAATTACAGCGGTCGGTCACTGAAATACGTAGATCGCGGAACGGTCGAGCGAGCGTGTCAAGCATGTTCAATGATATCGGTTTCGGAGCGGCGGATTGTGCGGATGCGTTGCGCAGGGATTGTGCGAATGCGTTTGCTAGCGAACCGCTGGCCTGCCTGTGTGTACCCACGGGCGGACGTGATCGGTATCGAGCGGCCGGCGCAGGAGCTAGCCGGCCTACGGCCGGCGTTGCACGCCGGGCCGCCGTCGTCGCCGCGGCGGTCCTACATCAGATCGGACTCGGCAAAAAGAAAAACACGGCCGCCGCCATCACATAGAGGCTCAACAGCTGGAGGCCCTCGAGCCAGTTACTCTCGCCGTCTTGCGCCACGAAGAAGAAGATCATCACAACGAGCGCCAGCACCGCGATCTCGATGGGGTTGAAGACCAGCGTCATCGGGTGCCAGAGCAGCGACAGCGCAACGAGGATGGGCGCCACGAAGAGCGCGACCTGCACCGAAGAGCCCGCGGCCACCGCGAAACTCGAGTCGAGCTTATTCTTGGCGGCCAGTTGCACGGCCGAGTAGTGCTCTGCGACGTTGCCCACGATGGGGACGATCACTACGCCCAGGAAGAACTCACTGACTCCGAGCGACAGCACCACCGGCCGGACCGCGTGGACAAGCACATCGCTGGCGAGAGCCACGGCGACGGTCGCAGCCGCCAGCCATAGGACGCTCTTGGTAACCGTCCATTCGGGGCCACCCTCCTCCTCGACTAGCTGCTCAACCGCCTCCTCCTCCTCCGTCATAAACGTGTTACCGCCGCGCGATTGCGGGCCACCCTCGTAGCCGAGGATGCTGTAGGCCATGTAGGCAAGGTACATGAGGATCAGGAGGCCTGCCACGAACAGGCTCAGGTCCTCAACATTCCCGCTCGGCTGGACCGCCGTGAAGAGGGACGGGAGGGCCAGGCTCGCCACGGCAAGCACCATGAGCACGCCCTGGTGGCCGACTGCAACCCGGTTGAAGCGTTGCACGCCGTTTCGAATGCCGCCATAGAAGAGGGCCATGCCCACCACGAGCGACGCATTACCGATCACCGATCCCACGATGCTGGCCTGGGCCAGCGTCACCAAGCCGGCGCGCAAAGCGAACGCGCCGATGATGAGCTCCGGGACGTTGCCGAAGGTCGCATTGAGCAGGCCGCCGGCCGCCGAGCCCACATGATAAGCGAGCTCCTCGGTGGCCTTGCCGATGAGCGCTGCCAGCGGCACTATGCCAATGGCCGACAGGATGAAGAGGATGCCCTCGGGCACTCCGAAGAAGGAAAGGATCCAGGCGATGATGCCGAGCGGAGTCAGTGCCCACAGCCAGCGTGCCACGCTGCCTCCCTTCTCCGATCCAGTCATCCGAGCATACCCGAGGAACCGGAAACTGCCGGAGACATGCGGCGCGTGGGCCGCGTGCAGGCGAGATTTTCCGCGGATGTCGTCTCGGCTCGCGTTTCTGCTGGCGAATCCCGCGTCTCCCTGCTATACATAGAAAGGCATGCATCCAGAGATGCAGACAACTAACCCGCCCCTATCACACACTCAACCGTCGGCACGCGGCTTGCTCCGACAGCGGCCGGCGGTGAAAGAGAGCAACGTGCCGAAGCGGGTTCTGGTGGTCGAGGATGAGCGGGATGTGGCCGAACTGGTATCGACAGTTCTTTCGATGGAAGGGTTCGAGGCGTACATTAGTTCTGGCCCGCAAGCTCTTGCCGACGCCCTGAGCTTCCAGCCGGACGTGGTCCTGCTCGACCTCATGATGCCCGAGGTGGATGGGTTTGAAGTGGCGCGAAGGTTGCGCGCGCACCAGGTCACCGAGGGGCTTCCGATCGTGGTCATGACGGCGATGCACGACGCTGCACTTCGAGCCAAACAGATCGGGACGGAGCTTTTCCTTCCGAAACCATTCGACATCAACGAACTGGTCCGCATCGTAGAAGAAGCCGCGCTCGCCTAGCGATGGTCACTGCTATACGCCAGGCCAAGGGCGTTGTGCCGAGCGAGGAGGCGGTAGGCTACCTGCGAGATCTGCTGCGCATAGATACCAGCAATCCGCCCGGTAACGAGCTGCCGGCAGCGCAGTATCTCGCCGGAGTATTACAGCGAGAAGGTTACCGGCCGGTAGTCATCGAATCGGTGCCGGGCCGAGCCAACGTGGTAGCCAGATACACCGGCACCGGCGAGGCGCCCCCGCTGTTGCTCTACGGTCATCTTGATGTGGTGTCCGCCGAGACGGGGTCCTGGCTGCACCATCCATTTTCCGGGGAGCTAGTCAATGGCGACCTGTGGGGCCGCGGCGCTCTCGATATGAAAGGAGCGGTGGCTCAGCAGCTGATGGTGATGCTCCACCTGAAGCGACAGCGACCGCGATTGCTGCGAGACGTCATCTTCGCATCCACGGCAGGTGAAGAATCCGGCGGGCAGGCGGGCCTCGGCTTCCTGGTGGATCAACACACGGACCTGGTTCGAGCTGGGGCGGCGCTGGGAGAAGGAGGCGGATCGACCATCCGAGTTGGCGGTCGCACCTTCTACGACGCCTGCATCGCCGAGAAGGGTTCCTGTCAGCTTCGCTTGCGCGCACGGTCTCTTCCTGGCCACGGCGCCACGCCGCGACCGGGAAGTGCCGTTGGCGTCATTGCTCGCGCCGCCCACCGGCTGTCTACTGCCTTGCTACCCTTTCGCGCCACGCCGGTTGCCGGCACATTCTTTGCTGCCGTTTCGGAGGCCCTGGGAATGGCTCCGAGACAGCGGGCACTGACGGAGCCGAACCTGGCCAGAGCCCTGCAGCTGCTTCCCGACGAGTTCGGCAATTACCTTAACAGCGTTACCCACGACACGGCGGTACCCACAGTGTTGAGAGCCGGAGACCAGATCAACATCGTTCCAGGCGAAGCCGAAGCCTGGGTGGACGGACGCTTTCTTCCCGGGCAGACGGCTGAAGGCTTTCTTGATGAGATTCGGCAGGTAGTCGGACCCGGCTGCGAGATCGAGCCGATCGAGGTCACCCGGGCCGTTCACGGGAACAGCGATTCGCTGCTGTATCAGAGCATCACGTCCAGCATCCACCGGTACGACGCCGGGGCTACCGTCCTGCCGTCGATGATGAGCGGCTCGAGCGACGCTCGGCATCTTGCTCGGCTCGGCACGCGCTGCGTGGGATTTGCTCCACTCCGAGTGCCCGCGAACTTCCCGGCCGGACGGCTGATCCACGGCAACGACGAGCGCATTCCGGTTGACGGCTACCTCTGGGGCACGCAGGTACTGCTGGATACCGTCCTCGACTTCTGCACGGCGTAGGCTTTATGTCGCATTACAGAGCACTGCTCGTGCAAAAGCAGGACGACAGCGTCCGCGCAGGCGTGCAAGAGCTTCCCGACGATAGGCTTCCCGAGGGCGACGTCACCGTTCGGGTATCGTGGTCCGACCTGAACTACAAGGACGGTCTGGCCATTCTGGGGAAGGCAAAGGTTGTTCGCACCTACCCGATGGTGCCGGGGATCGATCTGGCGGGGGAAGTGGTCGCGTCGGAAGTGGCCGAGTTCGCACCGGGCGATAGGGTCCTGGCGACGGGTTGGGGCATGGGTGAGCGCCACTGGGGCGGCTTCGCACAGCTGACACGTCTGCCGGCGGAATGGCTCGTGCCCCTGCCCGCAGGCCTCTCACCCGGGCAAGCGATGGCACTGGGAACGGCCGGACTCACCGCCATGCTGGCACTGATGTCGCTCGAAGAACGCGGCCTGACACCAGATGGAGGGGAGATTGCCGTGACGGGGGCATCAGGCGGCGTGGGAAGCCTATCGGTGGCGCTGCTCTCGGCGCGGGGCTATAACGTAACCGCTTCCACGGGCCGGATCGGGCTCCGCGGCTATCTTGAGAAACTGGGAGCGCGGACCGTCGAGGGACGCGATCTGTTTGCCAAACCCTCGCGCCCGCTTCAGTCCGAGCGCTTTGCCGGAGCAATCGACGCGGTCGGCGGTGAGACGCTCTCGGCATTGCTCACCATGATGGGTCATCAGGCCGGCGTCGCCTCGGCCGGCAACGCCGGGGGCAATCAGCTGGACACCACCGTGCTGCCCTTTATCCTTCGCGGCGTCGCCCTGCTGGGCGTTGACTCCGCCACGGCACCTCGGGCGCGTCGCATCACAGCGTGGCACCGCCTGGCCAGCGAGTTTCCTCTGTCGCTGCTTTCGGAAATCGTCACAACGGCGACGCTGCAAGCACTGCCGGGACTGGCGAACGAGATCCTGTCGGGGAAGATCAAGGGCCGAGTGGTCGTGGACGTCAACGAAGTGGAGTAGGAGAATCGACCCGGTGTCAGCGTCGTAGCCGCAGGGGCGGAGCTTTGGGGCTACGGAACGAAGCCTATGTCAGGTTCAGGTTCACCGCGACAATCGGAATGGCGGGTAGCGGTCAGTCACCAATATGAGAGCGTACGCGATCACCCTGTCTTGCCATCGGATGACTCCCTCGACAAAGCCAAACAGCGCTCTCGGATACCGCCCGGTAACCAGAATCGCGAACCAGACCACGATCAGCACCACGACCTCGGCGATTGCTAGGAAGACAAGGGCGATGTAGTGCGGTATGGCGAGGAACCACTTCACCAGGGGCAGCCAGCGATTCAGATCGCGCGGGACATCAGGATACGGGTAATCGAGATGTACCGACTGCTGCTCGTCTGTCGAGGGGTAGTGATCCGTCATCAGGGCAACATAGACCCATACTCGATTGGTGAAGCGCAGGAGCTCCAGGTTCCAGTCGAACCACCAGCGCGGATACTTCTGTCGGAACAAGATCATGAGCAGCGGAGCGAAGAATAAGAACCCGCTGAATGCCGCTGTGACTGCGGTGTAGCCCCCGGCGGACGTCCGTTGAAATGTCTCGTGCGAGACAGCCCCTATGACGATCAAAATCGGGATTGTCACGAATAGTCGGAAGAACGTGGTCACCCGGTTGAGCGGGCGATTCGGGTAATCGACCGAGAACTGCAGCGGGTACGTTGCTTGATCCATTCACGTCCTTATCTGCAAAGACCTGCGGCTCTTCCTCGCTGATGCGCCTGGGCACCGCGCGGTCAGTTTCAAGCATACCGCGTCCCGGTGGACCTTTCCGACGATGCGGCCGAACACTCCTGCGCGGTCCGGCCCTACGATTCGCTGAGCGACGGTCTCCCTTCGCGAGGGACCTCGCGCCGGCGCTCGCTTGCCGGGGCCAAATCGATCGCCGCGGCCTGTTACACGACGGTTTGGCCCATACAAGCGCGCCAGCGCGAATGCTCCAGCCGCTTCCCGCGAAAATGTATCGCGGGCGGTCGCAACGAAGGAGCGCCGGCACGTTCGTTCGCCAAAACAACGTATCTTCGCTTGCACCCAGGGCGGCCGGCGCTTCGCGACCGGCCGCCCTATACACGCCGCTACATTGCCCGCGCGTCACCTTCCTTCACGCGCGTCACTACGTCACTATCCCCCGACTTTTGGCCTGGCGGCGCCGTTTGTCGGCGTCGCTCCATCGCGTGGCCACGGTGGCGACACCCCCGCCGTCACTATCCGGGGGCAGTTGTCTCCCCTCACCACAAAAAATTCCGCCCCCTCCCTCTTGTAGGGCAGCGAGGTTTGGCGGGGTGATCTTTGGTTGTGGATCGTGTGCCCTAGTTCAGCATATGCTCACATGTCTCGAAGCACGTCCCTTCGCCCTCGATCTCGAAGAGCGTCGTGCCCTGGCACTCGGGACAGCTTCTCTGAGAGCCCTCCGAACGTGACGTCTCGGCACGCGTCACGATCGACGTCACTATCGGATGGTCCGATTCGTGGGTTGCCGGAGCCGTTTCTGGACCATCGTGACATAGTGACGCCGCCGCGTGCTTTCCGTGTGCAACTCTCTCGAACTCGCAATAGCTAGCCAGCCTTCGTAGGATGGGTCGAATGTTTCCCATACCTCGGTTATTAGTGCTCTCGAGCTGCACCAATCGCCAATCGTCGCTTTCGACGTCCACGAGTGCCGGCGTGTCGTTGCCTGTTCAGCGGCGAGCCGCCCGGTCACTGCATGCTTTACTGAAAGTGCGAGATCCCAACGGGGGAGAGATTTGCGCTTATGGCTGATCCCAAGCAACAAGCCGAGACACTATTCGATTTACACCACGGCTCGCAGCCCCTGCTTCTCCCCAATGTCTGGGACGTCGCCTCGGCGCAAGCTGTTGCCGGCGAAGGATTCCCTGTCATCGCCACCTCGAGCCGAGCCATCGCCGCCAGCCTGGGCTTCCCGGACGCCGATGTGATGCCGGCGGACACGGCCTTCGACGCGGTAAGGCGCATCGCCGGTGACGTGGATCTGCCCGTGACCGCGGACCTGGAGGCAGGCTACCAGTTGCCCGCGGCCGATTTCGTCGAGCGACTACTTCAGGCGGGCGCGGTTGGCTGCAATCTCGAGGACACCGATCACCACGGCTCGAGCATGCTGGCGCCGATTGAGCGACAGAGCGATCGCCTGCGTGCAATTCGACGAGCCACCAACGACGCCGGCGTGCGGATCGTGATCAACGCCAGAATCGACATCTTTCTCCACGGCTCGGGCGATCCTCAATCGCACCTCGCCGAGGCTATCGAACGCGGCAAGGCCTATCTCTCCTCCGGCGCCGACTGCCTCTATCCGATCGGTCTGGAGGATACGAGCGTGATCGCCGAGTTCGTTCGGGAGGTAGACGCGCCGGTCAATATCTGGCTTCGGCCCAACGGCCCGTCTCTTGAGGCGCTCGCCAAGCTCGGGGTCGCCAGGGTCAGCCTGGCCTCGGGGCTGTTCCACGTGGCCATGAAAGAGGTTCAGCGTCAGCTGAGAAAGCTGAGAGCAGAGGCGCGGGACCTGCCCGCCTGAAGACGGCGCTCTCCGGGCCCTGTCGATCTCCAGTCAGGCACCTCGCCGCGGCCGCTGTGACTACGGGCTTGGAAAGGAGCCCGTCCGCCTTCGATCTTCGCTCATTTCACATCCAGTTTTGTGTCTGGGCGGCGCTTCAGCCACACGACAACCATGGTTGGCCGGGCTCGAGCGCCTATAAGGCGTCTGGGCCGGCCAATCCCAGTTGGAGCGCGACACCTCGCATGGCTTCGATCACGAATGCGATGTGCTCGTCGAGATCGACGCCGAGCGCCTCTGCGCCTTGCGTGACATCCTCTCGATTGACGCCTCGCGCGAAGGCCTTATCCTTCATCTTCTTTCGAACGGAGCGAGCTTCCAGGTTGTAGAGGCTCTTGTCCGGCCGAACAAGCGCGGCGGCGGTGATCAGGCCGGTCAGCTCATCAACGGCGAAGAGCGCCAGATCCATGCGCGAGTTGCGCGGCAAGCCGAGATAGCCGGCGTGCGTCTTGATGGCGTATATCACGTCCTGCGGATAGCCTTGATCCGTCAAAATGCGGGCGCCAAAGAGCGGATGCTCGTTCTCGTCGGGCTCGGCGTTTGGATTGGGATGCTGCTCATAATCGAAGTCGTGCAGCAGGCCGGCGAGGCCCCAGGCTTCCTGGTCTTCGCCATACTTCGCGGCGTAGGCCCGCATGGCCGCTTCGACCGCCAGCATGTGCCGGCGGAGGCTCTCGCTGCCGGTGTACTCCGTCATCAATTGCCAAGCATCGCCGCGAGATTTGTTCATGTTTGAGTCTATGGCAAGAGGGGTAGGCGCACGGCGCCCTGAAGGAGAGACAGGTAGCTGCCGCCCCGCCGGCCCCCGCTTCCGTCGGGTGCAGTGGCTCGGCGCCCAGTTCTATTGCCGATGCTAGGCTATGGAAGCTGGCAAGGAGGGGCTGTATGCCCGACGAGTACAAGAATTACATAGGCGGCAAGTGGGTCGCCGCGCAGAGCGGCCAGACATTCGAAAGCCGCAATCCGGCCCGCCGCGATGAGATCATCGGAACCTTCCCCCGTTCTACCGAAGCTGACGTGGTCGCCGCGATCGACGCCGCCCAGGCAGCGTTCCCTGCGTGGAGCCGGACGCCGGCGCCGGCGCGGGCAGACATTATCCTGCGCGCCGCACTGCTCCTCGAGCAGAACAAGGAGGAGCTGGCCCAGCTCGAGACTCGAGAGATGGGCAAGGTCGTCGAGGAGGGGCGAGGCGACGTGCAGGAAGGCATCGACATGGGTAAGTACATCGCCGGTGAGGGCCGCCGTATGTTCGGCGAAACCGTGCCCGCCGAGCTTCGCAACAAGTTCGCCATGTCGATTCGCCAGCCGCTCGGCGTGGTGGGCCTGATCACCCCCTGGAACTTCCCTATTGCCATCCCCACCTGGAAGATCTTCCCCGCCCTGGTGGCGGGCAACACCATCGTCTTCAAACCGGCGGAGGACACTCCGGCGGCCGCGGCGAGATTGGTCCAGATTCTCGAGGAGGCGGGGCTACCACCAGGCGTGCTCAACCTGGTGACCGGCTACGGCCCGGAAGCAGGCGCGCCGATCGTCGAGGACGAGCGCGTGCGCATGATCTCGTTCACCGGATCGGGCGCTGTCGGACGCGAGGTGGCTTCGCGCGGCGGCCAGTCACTGAAGAAGGTGATGCTGGAGCTTGGGGGCAAGAATGCCCAGATCGTCATGCCGGATGCGCAGCTCGATATTGCACTGGAAGGCGCTCTGTGGGGCGCCTTCGGCACCACCGGCCAGCGCTGCACAGCGACCAGCCGGATCATCCTTCATCGTGACATCGCCGACGACTTCACCGCCCGCTTCGTGGATCAAGCCAAGAAGCTAAAGGTTGGGTACGGCCTCGAGCCGAGTGTGCAGGTTGGCCCGTTGATCAATCAGCCACAGCTGGAAACCGTCGAAAAATACGTACAGATCGGTAAGCAAGAAGGCGCAAAGCTGCTCCTGGGAGGCAACCGCCTGACCGGCGGCGAGTACGACAGCGGTTACTACTTCGCGCCGACCATCTTCAGCGACGTGAACTACCGGATGCGGATTGCTCAAGAGGAGATCTTCGGCCCGGTAGTGGTGCTCATGCCGGTGTCCTCCTCCGAGGAAGCGGTGCGGGTGGCCAATTCCACCGAGTACGGCCTCTCCAGCGCCATTTACACGCGCGATGTTAGCCTCGCGTTTCAAGCGGTGCAGGACCTCGAGGCAGGTATCACCTACGTGAACGCGCCGACCATAGGCGCCGAGATCCAGCTTCCCTTCGGAGGCGTCAAGGGCACCGGAAACGGACACCGCGAGGCGGGCACGAACGCCATCAAAGAATTCAGCGAGCTGAAGTCGGTGTACGTGGACTACAGCGGCAAGCTGCAGCGAGCCCAGATCGACACCGGCACGCCTGCATGATCGATGGAGTTGTTTCCACGCCGTCTCGTCCTCGGAGTGGTGTTCGTGGTCCTGCTGTTAGTCCTGGGCGTACTGGGATTCGTGTTCCTGGAGCACGAATCGCTGCTCAACGCCTTGTTGATGACCGTGCTGACCATCTCGACTGCTTCGTACTCGCCGAACCACCCCTTCGACGCGACAGGCAAGGTGCTGGTCATCATTCTGATAGCGGGCGGACTGGTTGGCCTGGCGCTGGCGATCAGCGCCATGACCGAGTACTTCATGGGGGGCCAGCTTCGCAGTGCGTGGGACCGGAGGCGGATGGACCGAGCGATTGAGCGTCTCAACGGCCACTTCATCATTTCCGGCTACGGACGCGTAGGTCGGGAGGTAGCGCGCCAGTTTGCCGAGATGGATGTGCCCTTCGTGGTGGTGGATATCAACCCGGAGGTGATAGTGCGGGCGCGCGACGCCGGTTATCTGTATATGGAAGCGGATGCCGCGGACGCCGAATCGCTCGCGGCAGCGGGATTGAGCCGGGCACGAGGCCTGGTAGCCTGTGCGGACTCGGATATGAACAACGTGTACGTCACGCTCAGTGCCCGGAGTGCCAATCCCGATGTCTTCATTGTCGCCAGGGCTGCCTACGCCGACGCGTCCAGCAAGCTCTACAACGCCGGGGCGAATCGGGTCGTCTCCCCGTACGTCATGGCCGGGCGGCAAATGGCGGAGCTGGCGGCACGGCCGCTGGTAGCCGATTACCTCAACCTGCTCTTTGACGGCAAGCAGATCGATGT
>JBOGSL010000022.1:0-2158 GCA_050695395.1 Chloroflexota bacterium
CTTGCACATGTCGTAGATCGTGAGAGCGGCGACGGCCACGGCGGTCAGCGCCTCCATCTCAACTCCGGTCTTTGCCTCGACGCGCGCGGTCGCCTGGATCAGCACCCGATCCTCGCCCAACTCGAAGTTCACCTGGACCGAGCTTAAAGGTAAGCCGTGACACAGAGGGATGAGCTCGGCCGTCTTCTTGGCGGCCTGGATACCGGCGATTCTCGCGACGCCCAGCACGTCGCCCTTGGCAGCTTGATTGTCCCGGATCATCGTGAGGGTGGCCGGCTGCATGTGCACAGTTCCGGCTGCCTGTGCCTCGCGACCGGTGATCGGCTTGTCGCCGACGTCAACCATGTTGGCCTCACCCTCCGCGTTGACGTGCGTCAGGCCGGCCTGTCTTTCTGCCACTTGTATCATCCTCTCGGCGCGATGGCGCACGGCGGCTCGTGGTCGGCGATAGAATCGTACGACATCTCTCTATTCTGTCGTCTGGAGAATGGATTGCGTTTCTCCGTGCGTGGCTCTCTCGCCGCGCTCAAGGCGGCCGCCACTTTGCGCCGCCTGAAGCTTCCCTACGACGAGGTCGAGCGGCGTCGACGCGGCTTCATCATCTTGCAGATCGATGCGCTGTCGCACGACGACCTCCGCCGCGCGCTGGACGCGGGTTTCATGCCGTACCTGCAGCGGCTACTGAGCAGCAGTCACCGTCTTGAGCCCTGGCGAAGCGGTATCCCGAGTGACACAGCCGCAATTCAGTGCGGGCTGATGTACGGCAGAAAGACCAACATACCCGGTTTTTACTGGTACGACCGCCGCAAGCAACGGCCGGTGATCTGCAGTTGGCCGCTGGACATGGCCTCGGTCGAAGAAGAGAACGCCGCGGGCCGCGCGGGCCTGTTTAGACGAGGCAGCGTCTACATGGGAATGGCAGGTGGGCGCGCCCAGAGGGCCGTGTTCACCACGAGCGCGCTGGGCCGGACCCGTTTTCCGCCCCGTCTCACCGGCATCGACGTCTTTCTGTTGCTCGTGATGAATCCCTGGCGTCTTGCTCGTGCCGCGACGTCCACCATTCGAGAGATTTTCATCGAGCTGGGCGAGCAGGCAGCCGCTCGCTTTCGGCGCCAATACGTGGCGCCGGAAGGGATCTTCCCCCTTACCCGAGCTGCCACGCATGTCCTGTTTCGTGAGCTCACCACCCTCGGCATTCGTCTCGACGTGTACCGAGGCATACCCGCAATCTATGCCAACTACATCGGTTACGACGAAGTGGCTCATCATCTCGGCCCTCGCGGCAAGCCCGCCATGCGCGTCCTCAAGGCTCTTGATCGCCAGATTCGCGATATACACCGCGCCATCGATGACATTGCTCCGCGGCCGTACGATTTGTACATCATGAGCGACCATGGCATGACGGAATCGCTCCCGTTCCACCACTTGTATGGCCAGACGCTGGGACAGTTTCTCACGTCGCATGGCAGCCTCCTCCCGACGGCCGAGCTTGATAGCCGCCAATACCGCGACATCGCCACATTGCGACAGGTAGAAGAGCTCTCGGCCGAGATCGGCCCGCGCACCAGCGGCTTGACGAGCTTTGTGGTTGATCGTGCCATGCGCCTCGCCATGCGCGTCGGGACGGGACGGCTCCAGGCAGGCCTCGCGGAAAATGGTCAGAGCCCCATCCTGGCGATCTATTCCAGCGCGCTCGCAAATGTGTACTTTTTGGACCTTGCCGATCGGCCGGGGCTTTCGGAGATCAAGTTGCGCGCCCCAGGCCTGATCGAAGCTTTGGTGAGCCATCCCGGCATTGGCCTGGTCCTCGTTCAAGACGGCGGCGAGACGATCCTGCTTCATCAGCACGGACAGGTCGTGCTGGACACCGCGACGAGTGAGGAGATCGAATTCCTACGCTGGTACGACGAGCCGGCCCTGCTCCGACAGCAGCTTATCGAACTGAGCAGAATGCCGAGCGCGGGCGACCTGCTGGTGTTTGGCGCCTACGACGGCAGGCGTGTGGTCAATTTCGAGGACCACGGCGGGGCCCACGGCGGCATCGGCGGCGTTCAGATGTTTCCGTTTATGGCGGCTCCGCGCCGCGCGAATACCTCTTTCGTCCAGCTAACCGATGCGGTCGAACTCAACGCGATATTCAGCCGTCTGTATCAAAACG
>JBOGSL010000023.1:0-3769 GCA_050695395.1 Chloroflexota bacterium
TTTCCACAGAGTACAGCGGGTCATCATCTGTGTCGACTCCTGCTTGGTGCCCTATTGCTATCCTGGCAACGAGATGGCGATGGATCGGGCGGCGGTGGTGGATTTGGGCGGGACGTGGGTGAGGGCCGCCCTGGTAGGCGAGGACGGCAAACTCCTGGGCCGCGTCGCGGAACGAACCGACCACTCGAAAGGGCCGGCAGGAGTGATAGACCAGATCGTCGGATGCGTACGGCTGGCCGTCGGAAAAGCCGAATTGCCGGTCCAGTATCTTAGCCAGGCGGTTGTGTCGGCGCCGGGACCAATCAACAGTCGAACCGGCATTGCCTACGGTCCGCCGAACATGCTCGGGTGGACCACGGTGCCCGTCAAGGAAATGGTCGAAGCCCGGTTAGCGGTGCCGGTGCAAGTAATCAATGACGCCAATGTAGCGGCCCTGGGAGAGTTGCGCTTCGGCGCCGGTAAGGGAGCACGTGACCTTGTGTACATAACGATCAGCACGGGAATTGGCGCGGGCGTGGTGATAGGCGGCAAGATCCTCGAGGGAGTCACGGGCATGGCCGGCGAACTGGGACACGCCACGATCGATCGCGGCGGACCGGTGTGCAAGTGCGGGAACGTCGGCTGCCTCGAAACCATTGCATCCGGCACATCGATCGTGCGGCGTTATCTCGAAGCAGTTCCTTCGTCGACTGTCAGCTCTGTCCCCGGCGTGGTTGAAGCGGCAACCGGTGGCGATGAGATCGCAGAAAGCATCATGGACGACGCCATGGAAGCGATTGGGGTTGGCGTGGTGAATGCGATCCAGATCTTCAACCCAGAGGCGGTGATCCTGGGTGGGGGAGTGACCAAGCTGGGCGAACGTCTATTTGGGACCGTTCAGCGTGTTGTGGCCGAGCGCGCTTTTCCCGTCTCCCGCTCCGCCGTCCGGATCCTTCCGGCGGCTCTGGGCGATGATGTCGGATTGATGGGCGGGGCGGCGATTATCCTCGACCAAGGGGTCGTCCCGCTGTAACAGGATTTGCGGCACTCCCGCGCCCGGGTGCTGAACGATCTCGAGTGGGGTGCGAAAGATCGTTTCCAGATCGACATCGCGGGCAACGTCCCACGGCTCCCCCTCTGCGACGGTGCGTCCCTCGGACATCAGCACCATTCGCCCGAAGTACAAAGAGGCCAGGTTGAGGTCGTGCAAGACCGCCAGCACACCAAGCCGGCGCTCTTTCTGAAGATTGCGGAGAAGCTCGAGTAGCTCGTGCTGGTGATGAAGGTCGAGGTGCACGGTCGGTTCGTCCAACAGCAGGTACTCGGTTTCCTGGGCCAGAGCCAACGCCAGGAACGCCCGCTGCTGCTCGCCGCCGCTGAGATCGCAAACTCGTCGTCGACTCATCGTCAGAAGTCCGGTAGCATCGAGGGCTCGCTCCACCGCAAGCCGGTTGTCTCGCGCCGGAACTCGCCCGACGTGTGGTGTCCGGCCGAAACTCACCAGTTGTGCCACCGTAAAGAGCGGTACCATCTCATTCCGCTGACTGACCACCGCGATGCGACGTGCTCGTTTCCCCGGGCTGAGCTCACGCAGCTCCTGCCGGTCGAGCCAGACTCCGCCGTCTGCCGGCCGACGGGATCCCGCGAGGAGGTGGAGCAGCGTGGTTTTGCCGGATCCGTTTGGTCCCAGCAGAGCCACCGAACAACCGCGATTCACCCGGAGCGAGGCATCATGTAGGGCCTGCCGCTTTCCATACGCGTAGCTCACGCCCTCGGCCCGAAGCCCCGCCTCAGAGAGCATAGGTACTTCTCGAACTACGCAGCAGGTACAGGAAAAACGGCGCGCCTACTATGGCGGTGATCACGCCAAGAGGAAGCTCGGTGGCTGGAATGGCGACGCGAGCTATCAAGTCGGCCAGAATCAGGAAGGCGGCGCCGAAGCCCGCCGAGGCCGGCAGCAGCACTCGGTGTCCCGGGCCGTAGATGAGCCGAACCGCGTGGGGCACGATGAGCCCCACGAACGCCACTACACCGGCCATGCTGACGGCCAGGGCCGTGAGCAGCGAAGCCAACACCACGACTCCCAGCTTGAGGCGTTCCACTCGCAGTCCTAGATATCCTGCCTGATCCTCTCCCAACTGAAGCACATCCAGCTTCGCCGCGAAAGCGGATGCCAGGGCGAGCGCGACCACTGTCCCCGGTCCTATGGCCGCCAGCTGACTCCAGCTGTCCACCGTGATTCCTCCCATCGTCCAAGCGACCAATCGGTCGACGTTTCCGCTGAGAACCGACAGAAGGGAGGTACCGGATATCAAAAAGGAGCTGACCACGAAGCCGGCCAATAAAAGGGTAACGACGGGCACCCGACCACCGACTCGTGCCAGCGCGTAGACCAGGAGGATGGTGAGCAACGCGCCGGCGAAGGCAAAGACCTGGGCGGTGCCGAAGCCTGCCGCGGCGAGCGAGACCGGCAAAAGCAGTGCAGCCACGATGCCGAGCTGAGCTCCCGCCGAGGTGCCGATAACGTAGGGATCGGCCAGGGGATTGCGGAACACGGCCTGAAGGAGAGCTCCAGCCACACCCAACGCAGCGCCCACCAACGCCGCCGCTATCACTTCGGGAAGTCGGATCAACCAGATGATAGCGACGGCCGAAGCCGGCCAGGTGATCGGGCCTGCATGAATCCCGAGCTTGTAGAGCAAGATGCGGAGGGTTTCCTCCGGCGGGATGTGGGTCGATCCCACCAAAGTGCCAAGAAAGATTGCTCCCAGAAGTACGACCGGTATGGGCGCGAGGCGCAGAATGCGGCTTCCGGGAAGGTCATATATAGGGGCGCGAAGGGTTCTAGCCAGGACCATGCTCCGAGTTGCAGGCGTGGACGATGGGGGAAGAGTTTTCCCTCCCAGGATAATCGCCTAGACGACCGACGGGAGCCTAACCGAGGGGAGCATCCCAGATCGGGTACCAATTCGCCATTTCCGGCTCGATCTTCATCTCGGGCTTCATCACCGCGCTCAGGCGCAACTCGGTCGCGTTATCCCGTTGTCGGTTCCCGGAAGGCACGAATGGATACCAGCGACCACGCTTGTAGTTGTACACCCAGAGCACGTCGTGGCCGGCTTCATCGCGAAACTGGAACACGGCGGACAGCAGTTGTTCACCATAGCCGTGATCCTCAAGCTCGCTGCTCAGCATGTGCATTTCCGCCGCCAGATTGTCGAAATCCGGAGCGTGCAACGTGATCCAGCGGTAGCCGTACGCGTCCTGGCTCGAAGTCCAGGTGAGGTGCTCCTCGGCCTGACTTCCTGCGAGCAGTTGATCGATTTCCTTCTCCACTGCGGCGAAATCGCCGCTGCTTACGGGCCGAAAGGAGATCGCGGCGCATCCGGAGGGCTTTAAGCCTAACTGAGCCTCGAGCGAAATGTTCGCCGTAGCGATGCCGATCAGTTGGTCGAAGTTCGACGGTGTGAGCTTGGTCCGCCCGAGGAGGGCGTCCAGGAAGCTCACACCCGGGCCATCTGCTGCTGGATTCTCTCCAGACGCGCCAGACGGTGCTGGAGCGAGGGATGGTCCGAGAAGAGCTCGAAGAATGACTCTTTGCTGGGCTTGGCGAAGTACAACGCGCTCAGATGCTGCGCCTCGCGCAAATCGCGCGTGGGGATGCGCTGCATCGAGCCGCTGATCCGGGTCAGCGCCGACTCGAGCAACTCCGGCTGGCCGGTGAGGAGCGCGCTCCCTCGGTCCGCCGCGTACTCGCGGTAACGCGAAAGAGCCATGACCAGCATGTGGC